>VMGK01000004.1 GCA_007376535.1 Candidatus Berkelbacteria bacterium Licking1014_7
TGATAAAAATTCCAATTCTCAAACATCAATGTTCAATCAAATTCCAAATCTCAATGTTCAATGATTCCTTGAGATTTTGATTCATTGGAATTTGTAAACGATTAGAGTAATTAGGATTATTCTATATTCTTAAATCTTTTTAATGATTTGCGACTTGTGTCTGATTTAGGATTTAGAGTTTTAACCATCGGGGTTTGACATATTTTCAAAACCGTCTTAAAATATAATTACACGACTTACACAAAATTACCTTATGTTATATTTTCTTGGATAATCGCTTCTCCGCTACGCTCGCCCGCCTGCTAATCGCCTGAGCGATAGCGATGGCGGGCAGGTCGCCCCAGCGGGCTCCTCGCTCGTCCTCGCCTCGCTCGGTCGCCGCGGCGACCACCATGCCCGCTCGGCTGCGGATGGCGTCGAAGTCAATTATCCTGCGAAAATATATTAAAACGAAAATATATTAAAAGTGTTAAAAGCGCGTAAGTCGTGAATTAAGAAATAAAAAATAAGAAACAGGAATCTAAACAAGAAATAAGAATTTTGATTTTTCATTTAATTGCTTCTCTGCCAGCTGGCGGACTAAATTCTAAATTCTTAATTCAAGCGGAGACACATTATGAAAAAAAATACATTGGCAAAAAAGGATTGGTTGGACGAGACAGAAGAGGATTTTGAAGGGCAACTTTCGGTTGATGTTTACCAAACCGAAGATGATGTGGTGGTTAAAGCGCCTATGGCTGGCGTCAAACCCGACAATCTCGACATTTCTATCACTGACGAAGTCATCACTATTAAGGGTTCGCGTCAAGAGGAGCAAGAAATTCACAAGGAAAATTATTTTAGTCAAGAATGCTATTGGGGTTCTTTTTCTCGCTCGTATCTTTTGCCAGTGGCGGTTGATCCTGACAGCGCCCAAGCAAATTTGAAAAATGGTATCTTAACAGTCAAAATTCCCAAACAGAGCAAAACGCGCGCCCGTTCAATTAAGGTGGTAAGCGCAGAAGAATAAAATGCAAAACAAAACAAAAAGAAAAAATGACAGAAAAAATTATCGATTTTATCACCAACGATTGGACTATTTATACCCTGATATTTATTGCCATTATTTTAATGATATATTTAACCAAAATTCAAAAGGATTAAAATGAATAAAATCACCAAAATCGTTATTCCGGTTGCGGGTATTGGCATGAGGTTTTTGCCTTGGACTAAGACCATGCCCAAAGAAATGTTGCCGATTATAAATCGCCCCTTGCTTGACTATATTGTGGATCAGGCAATTGACTCAGGCATTGAAACGATTATTTTTGTCTCGTCAACCGCCAAAAAACCGCTTGACGATTATTTTGACCGCAATTTGGACTTAGAAGCCCAACTGAGCCAAAAGGGCAAATTAAAAGAATTGGAAGAAATTAAAAAAATTTCTCAAAAAGCGAATTTTGTTTTTGTGCGGCAAGGCGAGCAGTTGGGTAATGGACACGCTTTGCTTCAAGCCAAACCCATCACTGCCAATGAGCCGTTTGTTTTTTGTTGGGGTGACGAATTAATTTTGTCCCAACCACCGATTTTCAAACAACTCATTGATGCTTATCAAAAATATCCGGGCAATTATTTGGCGCTCTTAAAATCCATACCTGGAAATCATAATATTTGGTGTGAAAAATACGGCAATGCCGCAGGAAAAGAATTAGAGCCGGGCATTATTCAGGTCTCAAAAGTGATTGAAAAGCCGGGTAGAGGCAATTCTATCTCTGACTTATTTTCCGTCGGCGGATTTATCGCTGAACCAGAATATATTGAGGCGCTCTCCCAATCCGCGCCCGGCAAAGGAGGCGAGATTTGGTGGAATAGCGCGTTTGATAAATTTATTGAAAAAGGCAAGGTTTTTGGCAAAATCATTGACGGCGAGTATCTGGATTTGGGCACGCCAGCCGGATTTGTCAAGGCAAATCTTTATTTTGCCTTAAAAAATCCCGAAATCTTCGAGGAAATTAAAGAATACATTAACTTAAATAAGAATTAAAAACTAAGAATTTACAATTGAAATAACCCCACCTGCATTCAATCTCTTGCAAAAATAGGTGATAATTCCCCCGCCTGCTAATCGCCTGAGCGATAGCGATGGCGGGCCGGTCTTCTCTCAAATTAGATTTCACTTTGGCGGGCGCGGTAGATTTCATTCTGGCAGGGCAGGCAAATCAAAAATTTCTTAATTGCCTGCCCCGTAATCCCGCCTTGGCGGGATGTTCGGGGTAATTTAATTTCTTAATTCTTCATTCTTAATTTTAATTTAATGCAAATGAACAAAACAATTCTTTATGTGTTAATTGGTTTTGGGGTGGTGGTGTTTAGCGTGGTAATCGCGCTGATAATCTATGCCAGCAAAAATCAACCGACCAAAACAGATGATAAAAGCCAACTGCCAGATGATCAAAGAACTGTGCTAAATGTCTGGCGTCCGATTGACGACCAAGAAACATTTCAGACCATTATTGATCAATACGAAAAAGAACATCCTGAAATCAAGATTAATTATGTAAAAAGCGATTTGGCTAATTACGAATTTGATTCAATCAGCGCCCAACTGGGAGAAAATGGTCCGGATGTTTGGTCTATTCCCAGTGCTTGGCTTATCCGTCACAAAGAAAAACTTGCCCCAATGCCCGCTGGATTTTTAGCCCAAAAAAAGGAGCAAGCCCAAGACCCGGATATCAACACCAAACAAATCCGCGATTCGTATGTGCCAGTCGTTGAAAAAGAAGTAATTTTTGACAATCTGGTCTACGGATTGCCGCTTTTTGTTGACACCTTGGCATTGGTGGCTAATCAGGATATTTTTAACGAAGTTGACAGCCAGACAGCCAGAGATAATCAATATGCCAAAGAGATCCTCAAATATGGTCCTAAAAATTGGAATGAATTTATTGACCTTATTAAACTTTTAACTAAGAAAAACGGCAATCAAATTGAGCGCGCCGCCGCCGCCTTGGGCGCGTCTTCAAACATTGAAAACAGCGCGGATATTTTGGCGCTTTTGATGATGCAAAACAACACTCAACTTCAAAGTTCTGACAAGAAACAGGCAACTTTTAATCTTGATCAAGAAAAGACCTCGGGCGAAAATTTTAATCCCGGCAAAAATGCGGTTGAATTTTATACTAATTTTGCCAACCCCGCCAGCCAGTATTATACCTGGAATGAATCAATGCCTGATGATTTTGACGCTTTTTCTAATGGAAAAGTCGCGATGATTTTTTCTTACGCTTCGCAACTTAAAAAAATTTCCGAAAAAAATCCCAATCTTAAATTTGTCGCCGTAGCCATGCCGCAGATTAAAAATCAGTCCAAAGCGATTGATATGCCTTCTTACTGGGTTGAGACCGTGCCTGCCACTTCCAAAAAACAAGTCGAGGCCTGGAATTTTATTCTTTACACCGTCTCAAATGGTTTGGGAAATTATCTCAACGCGGCTGATCGCCCCAATCCGACGCCCATAAAAAGTGTGCCAGAAATTTCCGAGCGGGTAAAAAAGAATAATCCTTGGCAATTTCAGCAACAGACGGCTGAGAGTTGGTATCGCGGCAACGATCCGCAAAAAGTTGAACTGGCTTACCAAGGTATTATCAAAGATGTTTTGTCGGGCGGGTCAGTCCAAAACGCGCTCGACACCGCTGCTTCAAAGGTCTCAGAAATTTTCAAAACCCTTGATACAACACCCTAAAAATTGTTAAAAGCGCGTAGGTCGTGAAATTACTAATAACCAATAACTAAAATAATATGTTCGGATTAGACCAAGTTTTTGGCGACTCTGCCCAAGGCAACTTACAAGGCAAATTTTGGGCAATTTCTAATTATGTTTTAGAAATAATGTTTATCGTGGCTGGCATTGTGGCGGTCGCAAGCATTGTCTGGTCGGGCTACACTTTTATCACCTCTTTTGGCGACGAAGAAAAAGCCGGCAAAGCCAAAAAAATTTTAATTTATTCAATTATTGGTTTGGTGGTGGTGATTTTGGCTGAAACCGCTATTCAGTTGATAGCCACTAAATTTACCCTTAAATAATTTTGATGAATATTTTTCCCAACAAACCTGAGGATTTGAAACTGTTGGATTCGGTTACAATTTTTATAACGATTGCCAACTATATTTTGGCTGCTTCGGGCATCATCGCCATAATTGTGATTGTGGTGTCTGGCATAAAAATTATGCTTTCAGCCGGGTCAGACGATCAAGTGGCGTCTGCCAAAAATTCTATCAAATGGGCAATTTTAGGGCTGATCGTGATAATTCTTGCCACCACGATTGTCAACTGGGCAATTTTTGTAATTAAAAAATGATCAAAATTTTATGACAACAGAAAAAATTTGGAATTTATTTGGAAATAAGGTTACTAAGCCAGATGTAAGCGGCGTTGACCCGAGCGCTGATCCGAACGCGTTTTTAACTAATAATGCCTACCACTGGCTGGTTTTGTTTATTGACGCGGTTTATTATTTGTTTTTAATCGCGATTTTAATATCTGCCGTTATCTATCTAACCGCTGGCGCCAGCGACGAGAAGACCGCCCAAGCCAAAAAAGGAATTTTATACTCGGTAATTGGCTTTGTGGTAACTGCGTCCGCCTTGGCAATCGTTTCGCTTGTAGTTGCCAAAACCGGTGAATTGTCCAATGTCCTGGCCGGCAATGATGTGTTTATTAATTTAACTGCTATTGTTTTTCAAACCGTCAGTTCACTTTCCGGCGCGATTTTTATGGTAATGTTGCTTTTGGGCGGATTTAAGTATTTGACCGGCGCGGGCAATGAAGAGCAAACCGCGGGCGCCAAAAAACAAATGATAAACGCCACCATTGGTTTAGCGCTTACTTTGTCTGCCTTTGCCATCGGCGCAGCGATTATCAATTTAATATTTGGGCAATGAAAATTAAAAATTGTAAATTAAAAATTGTGTTCGTTTTATGTTCGGTTTTATTTCTGTTGTTTGGCGTGATGATAAATCAAACAAAAGTTTTTGCCGAACCCACCATTCAAGAGCGATTAAAATTAAAAGATCTGGGAGATGAAATTAATAAAAATGGCAAATCACAGCTTGATTGGGGTGTAACAGATTTCAACCAAGCCGGTATTGAAAAAACCGTTGGGCAGGTCTTGATTAAAAAAATTTTCAATATCGCGATTTCTGTTTCCGGCGTCATTTTTATGATAATTCTTTTGGTTGGCGGAATTCAATATTTAACTGGCGCGGGCAACGAAGAAGCGACTGGAAAGGCGAAAAAAATGATGATTGACGCGGCAATTGGTTTATTAATTGTGCTTAGCGTCTGGGCAATCGGCACTTGGGTTATCAATGCCCTTGCTGGTAATTCCACTGGCTCGTCAGACGACGGCGTTGCTAAAGTAGACTGTCCGTCTAATATCATAAGTTTTTCCGTGTCAGCGCAAAGGGTAGGAACCCAAAACTTTGCAGCGGTTTCAGACAACACCAGCCCTAATATTATAATTAAATTAACCAATGTTGGCGACCCGACCGAAACAAATTATAAACATCGTGTTTATATAGGCGGAACAGAAATGATCCCCCAGGATATGCACCAACGACCGTTAACTGAAACAATTCTTTACACCTTTGATGCCCGGGATGGAGCCATATCTTACACTGCCAAGGTTTATAAATTAAATACCGGCAATTCAATCAACCCGCTTTGCGAAGGGGGTATACGCAACAGTAATGAAGTCCCGGTCAAACCATAATTTCAGCCAGGCGCTTGACAACCATACTATCTTGTTTGTTATAATGAAAATACGTTAACATCACGAACAATCGCGAACAATAGCTCAAACTCGCGAACAGTCGGGACGAAGCAATCTAATTCCAAAAATCAGAAAAAATAAAAAAAATAAAAGAGGAGGTTTTATGAAACTCTCAGCCATCACTGGCACAGGCAACACTTTATTGCCCACCAAGCCAGATCAGGTGCAATACACCGAGGTTAGCCAAATCGTGAATGTGGTATTTAATACCGTTATCATTGCCGCTGGCGCGATCTTTGTGATTCTGCTTTTAGTTGGCGGCATCCAGTACCTTTCTGGCGCAGGCAATGAAGAAGCGACTGGCAAGTCCAAAAAACTAATGATTGACGCTGTGGTCGGTCTAATCATTGTTTTAGCGGCTTGGGCAATCGGCACTTGGGTCAAAGGTCAATTTGGGTTATAAAAGGTATTAGACCCCAGAGCAATCTCTGGACTCCAAAATAACTCGCTTTGCTAGGCAATAAAAAATTTACAAAAAAAATGAAAAAAGTGTTTTACTATTTTGTAGGAATTTTCGGAATTTTAGCCGGATTTAGCGCTCGGGCTTTGGCAGCAGTGACTGATTTGGTATGTCCTGGTGGTTGGGGTGGTATTATATTTGGAAGAGGAGCATGTAATCCGCCAGCTGGCGCGGAAATACCAACTCAATTTTATTCAATTGAAAGTATTATCAGTTTAATTTTTTCTACCATCATCACTGCCGCTGGCGCGATCTTTATGATAATGCTGATTGTGGGCGGTATCCAGTACCTTACTGGCGCGGGCAATGAAGAAACCACTGGCAAAGCCAAGAAATTGATGATTGACGCAGTGATTGGTTTGCTCATAACTTTATCTGCTTGGGCAATCGGCGCTTGGGTGTTAAATCAATTTGTGCAATAAATCCGCTTAAAAATTTTAAAAACCGGCATTGAAATATAAAAAACTATTATTTGGACTGATTTTTTTGGGCATAATGGTTTTTGCCGTGGCGATTTTTAATGATCAAAAATTAGCTTGGGCAGCGGTAACTGATTTAATACCAACAGCAGCACCAGAGGGTGTGACTACTTCGTTTTCAAGCGTGAAAGAGATTATTTCTACTCTGTTTCGCGTCATCATCTCTGCCGCTGGCGCGATATTTATGATAATTCTGATTATCGGCGGCATAATGTACCTTACTGGCGCGGGTAACGAAGAAGCCACTGGCAAAGCCAAAAAGATGATGATTGACGCAATTATTGGTTTGGCAATAACCTTGTCTGCTTGGGCAATCGGCGTCTGGGTGTTAAATCAGTTTGTCGGAAACACGCCTGCCGCTGTTCCGCCCACAACAACACCAACATCTACACCTGCGCCTGCGCCCGGCAGCGGGGGCGGGGGATCTACCACTGGATCAACTAGACTAGAAATTACGGGATATCCAATTACTTTCTCCGTACCAAAAACAGATCCCAATAACAACACTTACAACATAACTGTAAACTCTCGATCAAATGATTGTCAGCAAAAAGGAGGAAAGGACATTTATATAGAACAAATTTCCCAAACACAGTACCCCAATTATGATCAATACCGATTTCATTGTTATAAATAGAAATGCAAAAGGCGGCGAGATCCTTAAAACGCATTAAGGGATCCGCCGCCCAGTTCTCGGGTTAGCGTTCCGGATAGGCGCGCAGCCCGTCCGGAACTGAAACACTTGAAGGCAGAGTATAGTATGCCAGCCACTTCTGGCGGCTGGCGTCCCACCCTACCCGAGTGATAGTTACGACCGCCACGAGGCGGTCGTTTGTGTCTTGGATGCGCCACCGCGCGCCTTGCGCGGTGGTCACATCTTGATCCAGCGCCAACCAGTACTCTCTGGTGGGCTGGCGCGAATCGTTTCGCGCCTGCTGCTGACGCTCGGCAAGTCGAGCGGTGGCGACAGGGTCAACTGGATCCTGACGGGCGATCCAGTCAAGGGTTTTTTGGATAGCGCGAGATACTGACTCGCGCTGAACTGCCTGCCAGTCAAAGCGGCTTTCGCCGCTGTAACCCCAGCCCGGCAGACGCGGAAGATTCACGTAGAAGCGTCGTTCCGTGGACTTGGCTTCGCCGCGAATACTTGCTCCGCCCTTTTGGTACTCACCGGTTTCAATCCGGGTGGGCGAGACAACGATCTCGCAAAAGGCGGTGTAGGTTCGCGAACCCCACCCCACTCTTTCGCGATAATTTCCAAATCCCGCGCCCTTGGCTCGCTCGCTGTCCCAAGCCGAGAAAGCGAGGAACCAAATTTCGGACGGAGGGGTCATTTTGCCAGCCGCAGGCGTCTGCGGCTGGGTGGTGTCATAACGCCCGGAGCGCTGGACTTGGTCCTGCGCATGGGTGGTTCTCTGGAAATTCTCCCCCCAGACAACGAACTTGATGTCCGTATAGTTCGCCCCGAGGGAGGAAACGATTTGGTCTAGATTTTCTGGCGCCCAAGTGGAGGTAATCTCCAGCGCCACCACTCGCGGGGTTTTGCCCCGCAGAACATCTTGAGGTGCGCCCAGCGATTCGGTCGCGATCAGCTCGGTCGCGATCTGCTGTTTTACTCGTCCGACACGCTCGGATGTGGCAGGGTGGGAAGCAAAATACTTGGATAGCCCCTTCAGTTTGCCACCGCCCAGCATTTCCAACGCGCCAATGGCGTCTTGCGGGTTGTAGCCCGCCTTTACCATTAAGCGCACGCCCGATGTGTCGGCGTCACGCTCCTGATCGCGGCTATAACCGGATTGCAGGAGTTGAAATGCGATGCCGGCTCCGAGTTGAATCGTATCCGAACTGCCTTTAAGTAACAGTCCGGCAGCCACGGAAGTAATCAAGGCATTGTTAATCGCCTTTCTTCCGTGGGACAACTCAGTATGCGCCACCTCGTGTCCAACGATGAAGGCGATCTTGCCGTCGGTCTCGCACATATCAAGCAGTTTTTTGGTGATGTAGGTTGGTCCGCCTGGACAGGCGAATGCGTTGATCATCTCATCGTTGTTGATGATTTTGAACTCGTAGGGGATGTTCTGCCTCTGTCGGAACTGCAGGATTTGCTTGGCGACGCGGTCTAATCGCGCCTGACTTCCGAAATCGTTCAGCACGCCGCCGTACTCTCTCTCGGCGTTCAGTGCCACCTGCTTGCCGATCTGGATTTCATCCTTCTCGCTGACAAGCATCAGACCGCCAGCGAAAACTGACTGCACCCCCAACCCCAACACGAAGAACATGACAACTAACAGCGACTTTGACTGTCTCATCTCGACTTCCTCCTTGTGAATGTACGCGCCCCAAATCCGCTGAAAAAACCAGCGATTTAGGGTCTTAGAATAGCCCGATTATACCACAAAACCACCCCAAAGGTCAAGACATTGGTATTAATTACCAATGTTTGGTTTCTTTAGCAATAATATAAGTAAATTTCAAAGACCAAATATTAAATATCAAATGAATGTCAAAACTCTAAATCTAAATGTCAAATTTTTTAATCATTAATCATTGTTTAGAACTTAGGATTTAGAACTTATCGTGAATTTATTCGCGGGTAACTCTTTCCACTTCCTCGCGGGTGGTGAGACCGAGTTTCGCTTTTTCCAAGCCATCGTCTGACATTGTTTTCATACCTAATGCTTTTGCCTTTTGTTCAAACTCTTCCACCGATGCTTTGCGCATTATGAGTTCATTAAATTCTGAGGTTGGTTTTAGGGCTTCGGCAATAATCAACCTGCCGAGAAATCCGCTTTTTTGGCACTCATCGCAACCTTTGCCTTTGCAAGCGCTACATAATTTTCTGACTAATCGTTGGGCTAAAATTAAATTAATTGAACCAGCCAAAAGATACGGCTCAATGCCCATATCCAAGAGACGAGGTATGGCGCCTGAGGCAGTATTGGTGTGAAGTGTGGACAAAACCAAATGTCCAGTCATACCTGCCTGAAGAGCGATTTTCGCGGTTTCGGGATCGCGGATTTCTCCGACCATTATCACATCCGGATCTTGTCGCACTGCCGAAGCGAGCGCGTTGGCAAAAGTGTAGCCCGCGATTTTATCAACTTGCGTTTGATTTATGCCAGTAATCTGATACTCAATCGGATCTTCAATAGTAATAATTTTAATCTCCGGCTTATTAATTTCATTCAAAATCGCGTAAAGCGTGGTGGTTTTTCCTGAACCAGTCGGACCAGTGTTTAATATCAAGCCGTGCGGTTTGGAAATCGCTTCTTTTGTCAAAGCGGAAACTTCTTTATTCAGCCCTAATTGACTCAAAGTCAAAAGCGGATTATCAGAAAGCAAAAGCCGCATCACGATAATTTCTCCGCCTGAGCCCGGCATTGAAGAGACGCGCAAATCCACACGGTGGTCGCTGGCAATATAATCAAATCTGCCGTCTTGGGGTTTAGCGGCAATATCAAGTTTGAGCCCGGCCAAATTTTTAATCCGTGAGTTAAGCGCCTTGTATTGTTCCAGAGTCAAACGGGCCACATCTTGCAAGACACCATCTATCCGAAAACGTAGACGACAATCTGTTTCAGTTGGCTCTAAATGAATATCAGAAGCGCGCGTAATCACCGCGCCGTTTAGCGTCAAGTCCAAAAGTTCGGTGGTGGAGACCTTTTTAATATGTAGAGCGATGTCGCGAATATTGCGAATAATTTTGACAAATTCCGCCCCGCGCTTTTTCTCCTGAATTTTTTTCTGGGTGGTGGCCAGTTCTACTAACCTGTCATATTGGGATAGAGCAAACTTAAAACCAGTTTGCGAACAAATAGAAAAGTTAAATTCAAAATTGGGAAAATATTTGATAAGTAAATTTTTCTGCTGGACGGTTGGCGCGCCCACAGACGCAACTTTCACGATTTTTCCCACCCTTAAATACGCGATAAATTGATGTTTTTCAATCTCGGTTTTAGGCAAGACCAAAATCGCGTCTGGGGCAAACGGATAATTCACTAAATCCACATACGACAAACGCAATGATTGCGCCAACTCTTGCGTTTTCTGCTCTTCTTGCTCGTGGTGAATTGACCAAATTTGAGTTGAAATATCGGGCATATTCCCTCCTCCGACTCCTGTCGGAGTTAGTCAAATGCAAAATGCAAATCTCAAAATGTAAAATGACAATGTAAAATTAAAAATATTTTTGAGATTTGAGTTTGATATTTGAAGTTTTGAATTTAAGATGTAAAATTAAGATTTGAATTTTAAGATGTGATGTTGCCTGCCCGCTAATCGCCTGAGCGATAGCGATGGCGGGCGGGAGATTTTAATTTTGAGATTTGAGATTACTTTCATTTTATCATCTTTTTATATTTTATGAAAGTTTTTGCTATAATGAATTTATGCAGGTTGATAGAACAAAAATTGGGAAGTTTGTCGGCGCGGGCGGCGAGCATTTAGTGCGGGAATACGGCAAAAATGAAGTCATCAAAACGCCAGTTGGAATTCGTTTTGCCTTAAATCCGAAAAAATTTAGGTCCTGGCTGCCGCGCGATTATAGACACGCCAAACGATATTTTAATGGCTTGGTATTAGACGCAAAAATTGTTTTAGAAAAAAACTCTTACGCAATTTTGCAGGATAAAATTAGAGCCAAACCGCTTACCCTTTCTGATTTGCAAAATATTTTACGGCTAAAAACACAATTTTTACAAATTATTAGCAACAACGAAAAATTAATTCGCGACGAAGATTTATGCTGGGATTTTTACGGTGCGATGCGTCTCTTTGGCATTGCTTATCATAAATTCAATAATCTGACCGTTTACCGCAAAAATCTCTGTATGATTGATTTCGGAATGATGTATTTAGATCGGGCGGGACAAAACTTTTTTATTTGGCTTTTGACCCGCTGGGCACATCGCCGGCAGAGGCAATTTTTGCGAAAAGTGATTAAAAAATTAAATGTTTGACTTTTGGAAGTGTTTTGTGCTATAATTTCGGGTGTATTCGTATATTTGCATTTTTTTTGCAATCATGGCAATGCAGGAGGTGCGGGAATGAAAGTAATCAATAAAGCGCTGGACGGATTAGCAATGCTAGGTTTTTGTATTTTCTTTTCTATTGACAATATTACTCAGCCGATCGGCTGGCTATTCTATCCTCTTCTCGGGGCGTTCATTTTTTGGAGAATCAAAAAAAGTGGGATAATGAGTCCCGGCAGATTTTTCACAATCTGGCGACCCCCTTTTGACGGGAAGTGGAGGGTCGTGTTCCATTAGATCTACTGCGGAATAACTTTTCGTAACGAAACGGAGTAATTTTGAGCGAAAACAATGAAGGGCGACGAAGCGCTATATGGAATATAGCGTAAGGAGCCCTGAATTGTTTGCAGCCAAAATTACAAGTTGCAGTAGAAAAGGTTGTTTCGCAGTAGATCTATCAATACACGAAAACACAAAGGGCTCAGGCGAATTATCGCCGAGCCCTTCTTAATTAGATAACTACTTTTTGCTAAAAGTTCTCAGCATAATTTCAAAAACCGAACCGATAATATACCAAGTCAGAAAAGTTGCGATAATTCCGACAAATACGCCTGCTAAACTGATATCAGGCGCCCAGATCTCGCTTACATTAATTCCGTGCATGGTGACATCCAAATATTTTAGCAAAATTGCGTCTACTCCGTTAATTGAGCTTAAGATAACACACAACACATAGATAATTGCTGCGGTTGTTCCGGCTGCCAAAGGAATGGTTTGGTTGGTTGTTTTAAACATATTCCTCCTTTTGGTTTTCGACCTTTTCAGCCAATAGATTCTTGTTTGAATCCCGCACCCTAAGGGCTGAATTATTTTACCTCATTTTAAATTTTTTTCTAAAACAATTCTTTTTTCAATTGATGATAAAAGCCGTCTGGTTTGAATCACCACATCAGCCGTGATAGAGACAGAGGTAATGCCAGCGCGCACTACTGCTTCAAGCACTTCGGGATACACCGAGGCGGCGTTGCCACAAATTGAAGAAGTTTTGTGGAGTGCTCGGCATTTTTTTACGGTATATTCCATCGCTTCAATCACCGCCTTGTTTCTCTCGTCAAAATTTTTATTTAAAGTGCCGTTGTCTCTGTCCACGCCAAGCATTAGTTGGGTTAAATCATTTGAGCCAATTGAGATGCCATCAATACCGCAGTTTAAGAATTCGTCAATCAGCCAAACATTAGCGGGAATTTCTACCATCATCCAGATCTTAAAATCGTTTGATCTTTTTAAGCCAGTTTTTTCTATGATCGCGAGAATTTCTTTAAGTTCATCAGGAGTTCTCACAAAGGGAATCATCAAATGGATATTGTCTAAGCCGTATTTTTCGCGCGCTTGCCAAAGCGCTTTTAATTCAAGTTGAAAAATTTCTGGCTCGGCAATATAGCGCGCAGCGCCCCTAAATCCCAACATGGGATTTTCTTCTTCTGGCTCAAATTTTTCACCGCCTTCAAGTCCGCGATATTCATTGGTCTTAAAATCGGTGGCGCGATAGACCACCGGTCGGGGCGAGAAAGCGACGGCAATTTTTCTGATACCTTCTTCAAGTTCTGAAATGTATTCTTGTGTTTGATTATTTTCTATGAGAAGTTTGGGATGTTTGCCAAGTCCGGCAATCATAAATTCAGCGCGCAAAAGCCCCACGCCGTCTGACGGCAATAAAGCGGTTTTTTGCGCCAAATCGGGCTCACCTAAATTGATATAGACCTTGGTGGCAGTGGTGGGGATTTCAAAAGTTGCGTTTGGAGAATTTTGAGTGGAGTTTGGGTGTGATGAAATTTTATGGTCAGAAATAATCGCTTGGTTGGCAATTTTTCCTTGATAAATTACTCCGTTTATTCCGTCAACAGTAACGATTTGATTATTGGTAAGAATATGGGTGGCTTGGTTGGTGCCAACTACGGCCGGAATGCCAATTTCTCGGGAAACAATCGCGGCATGCGAAGTTGCGCCGCCAGTATCTGTGACAATGGCTTTGGCTTTGCGCATGGCCGGCACATAAGATGGATCGGTCATTTCAGTAACCAAAATGTCGCCCTTTTCAATTTTGTCAATTTCTTGGGGTGAGTGGATGATGTTCACTTTTCCCCAAGCGATGCCGGCCGAGCCGGCGATTCCGTGCAAAAGTTCTTTGCCTAAATTTCCGGCTGGCGGTGTGAGTTGAAATTGGGCAGGCATTTTTTTTTCCAGTGTGGTAATTGGACGCGATTGGACAAAAAATAACTGATTTTTTTCAATTGCCCATTCGCAGTCCTGCGGAGTCCTAAAATGGTTTTCAATTTTTTTAGCCAGTTGGGAAAGGGCGTGAATTTGATCTAAGGTAATTTTGGGCTGGTTTTTTTCGTCATCAGTTAATTTGATATGCGCGTTTTTACCGGCTTGATAAATCATTTTCCAATCTTGCGTTCGCACCGCGCTTTTCAAAATAGCGAGGGTTTTTTTATCAACAATAAATTGATCTGGTGTTACTGAGCCAGCAACAATTGGTTCGCCCAGACCTTTTCCCGCTTCAATCATTATTTCATTGGTCTTACCGGATAGGGGATTAACGGTGAACAAAATTCCCGATGAGTCGGATTGAACCATTTTTTGCACCACTAATGCCATACCGATATCAAGGTGGTCAAAATTGTGTATCGCTCGGTAATAGATGGCGCGGGCTTCAAAAAGCGACGCGTATCCTTGCCGCACTGCTTTGATTAACTCATTTTTATTTGAGACATTCAGAAAAGTTTTTTGTTGCCCGGCAAAAGAAGCGCCTTTAAGATCTTCGGCAGTGGCAGAGGAGCGGACAGCCACCCACTGCGCGCCAAGTTTTTGATAACATTCAATGATATCATTTTCTAAATCTTTGGGAATTTCTTTGGATAAAATTAATTTTTGGATTTCAAGCGCTTGGTGATTGAGTATCTGTGAGTTTTCTGGGTCAATAGTGGAAAGCAAGAGTTGGATTTTTTTATCTAATTTAGCGCGATTTAAAAAATTGAAATAAGCGCTGGCAGTAATTACAAAGCCGTCAGGGATATTGATGCCGGCTTTTACTAATTCTCCCAGATTCGCTCCTTTGCCGCCCGCTTCTTGAATATCGTTTTTGCCTATTTGTTTGAGCCAGAGAATATTGGGCATTAAATTTCAATTTATTATTTTTTCAGCACTTCTTTTTCAATTTCTTGGGAAATTTCAGGGTGATCGCGTAGAAATTGTTTGGCTGCTTCTCTGCCTTGACCGAGTTTTTCATTGTTTGAAGCCAGGGTGAACCAGGCGCCGGCTTTAATGATTATGCCTTGCTTAACGGCTAAATCCACCAGTTCGCTTTCGCGCGACAGCCCTTGCGCGTAAATTATTTCAAACTCAGCAACCTTAAAAGGCGGAGCCACTTTATTTTTTACGACTTTGGCTCTGACTCGGTTGCCGATGACATTTTCGCCATCTTTTATTTGTTCGATGCGGCGAACATCAATTCTTACCGAAGAGTAGAATTTAAGCGCCATGCCGCCACTGGTGGTTTCTGGGTTGCCAAACATTATGCCGATTTTCATTCTGAGTTGATTGATAAAAATTACCACCGCTTTTGAATGGGATATGGCGGCAGTAAGTTTGCGCAGCGCTTGACTCATTAGGCGCGCCTGAAGTCCAACATGCGCGTCGCCCATTTCGCCTTCAAGTTCTGCTTGGGGGACGAGCGCGGAAACTGAGTCAATCACGATAATATCAATTGCATTTGATCGTACCAATGTCTCGGTGATTTCCAGCGCTTGCTCGCCGGAATTTGGTTGGGAAATCAGCAATTCCTCGAGATTAATACCAATGTTTTGCGCGTATTCTGGGTCAAAAGCATGCTCCGCATCGATAAACGCGCAGAGTCCGCCTTGGGCTTGGGCTGACGCGATGCTGGAGAGCGCCAGAGTGGTTTTGCCTGATGATTCTGGTCCAAAAATTTCAACCACTCTTCCTCTGGGCAAACCGCCAACTCCCAGCGCTAAGTCAAGCGAAATTGAGCCAGTCGGTATGGATTTAATTGATAATTTTTCCATATCGTTAAAGCGCATTATTGAACCCTGCCCGAAGTTTTTTTCAATTTGGGATATGGCTGATTCAAGCGCGACTGATTTACCTTTTGCGTTTGTTTGTTCTGTCGCCGTCCCTTTTGAAGAAGTTTTTTTTGACATAATTTTCTTTTTAATATTGTTTGTAATTTGCAATTTGTGATTTGGTGTCTATTTCAACGAGCAAGGAGCGCGTGGACGAGCAGGCTCGTTTCATTGAATTTTCAATTATCAATTCTCAATTTACATTGAATTTACAATGTTTCAATGTAACAAACAGGAATGTCTGAAAATTGTGTCATTGAAAATTGATTGCCTGCCCGCCGTAATTGCCTGAATGGAACACGAATGAATAATTCGAGTGGAATATCAAGCAATGAAGGTGGGAAAATTGTCCGCCAGCTGGCGGATTGAAAATTAAAAATTGATATGGAATATTTGAATCCGCCACTGGCGGAGCGGTTTAATACCCTTTATATCTTAGTATTTCCTTCCCCTCGGCTTTTTAAAATTTGAATGTTTTTAATGGTAGTTTTCTTAAATCTGTTTTGCGCGACTACTTCGATATTGTTGAGCCCTTCTTGTAATTTTACCCGCTGAGAGAACTCGCCATTTTTTTGCGCCAGGACCGACTCTTCGTTAATAAAGATATTGGCGTCTTGATTGACGCGACCGATAATTTCCACCGCGTCTTTTTCTACAATACTTTTCCCCTCGGGTGAAACTATCTCAATATTGGGAGCAGAAGTAAGAAAATGCACCTGAGACCAAATATAGAAAGCAATTAATGCAATTGAGCAAACAGAACCAGCGGCGAGCAATGTCTTGGGCGTGATAATAATTTTTGGTTCTTTGATTTTGGTCTGGACTGATAACATCCCTTCTTTTCTAAGATACCAGCCGTCATATTCTTTTTTAAAGTCATTGATTTTGCCACGATTTTGTCCTAAAAATTCAAGATATTTTTTAACAAAGCCAAACGTATAGGTTCGGGTTGGTAAATTTGCAAAATCACTTTGTTCAATAGCGGTTAGATATTTGGGGTGGATTCTGGTTTTTTCTTCAACAAATTCCAGACCGAATTTTCTTCTGCGACGGATGTTTTTCAAACGGCTACCAAAGGTTGCTGTCGCTATTTTTTTTGTTTTAAATTTTTTTAATTTCATTTTAATGCGGTTTTAATGTGGTGGTTGAGAGATATTGTTTTGCGGGCGATCAGAGTCATTATTTGACAGTATTTCGCGCGGTTTAGATCCTTGCTGGGTTCCGATTATACCATGTTGTTCTAATATGTCTAAAAGTCGCGCCGCGCGCGCGTAACCGATTCTGAGTCGTCTTTGCAAAAGCGAAGCAGACGCGCGTCCGTGTTGAATAACGGTCTCTTTAGCTTCTTCGTATAAATCATCGTCTAACTCCCCGTCTTCGCCAACGCCCCAAATATTTGATATTGGTCGGTAGTTTTGAATAGAATCGTCATAAATAGCTTCACCTTCTTTTTTTAGATAATCGCAGACCGCTTTAATTTCTTTGACTTGAATAAGCGGGCTTTGGGCGCGACGGGGTTTGCTCAGTTCCGCTGATTGATAGAGCATATCGCCGTTGCCCAAAAGTTTTTCCGCGCCAGAGGAGTCCAGAATAGTGCGCGAGTCAATTTGAGACGCAACAGCAAAAGCGATGCGGGTAGGAATGTTGGCTTTAATTAATCCGGTGATGACATTAACTGATGGACGTTGAGTGGCAACGACAAGGTGTATGCCAGTGGCGCGCGCCATTTGCGAGAGACGAACAATCGCTGCTTCCACTTCGTTGGCAGCTTGCGCCATAAGATCTGCCAATTCATCAATTATAACTATGATATATGGCATATGCCCCTGGATTGGGTCTTGGTTATATTCTTCAATATTGCGTTTGCGCGTTTGGGCAAAAAGTTTAAATCTTTTTTCCATTTCAGAGACCGCCCATTTTAAGGTGTTGATAGTTTTTTTAACTTCTATGACAACCGGGGTAAGCAAATTGGGAATGCCATTGTATTGAATGAATTCTACTCGTTTTGGGTCAATCAAAATTATTCTTAAGTCAGTGGGTGAATTTTGGAAAAGCAGAGTTAATATAAGAGCGTTGATGAAGTTTGATTTTCCGCTGCCAGTGGCGCCGGCGATAAGCAAGTGGGGCATTTTGGCTAAGTTGGATGTAAAAGGCGCGCCCGCCACATCGCGTCCTAAGGCAATTGATAAATTGTTTTTCTGTTTTATAAACACTTCTGATTCAAGTATTTCTTTAAGGGTGACAGTGGCAGGGATTTTATTGGGAATTTCAATACCAACCGCTGATTTTCCGGGAATGGGCGCTTCAATGCGAATTGGATGAGCGGCAAGCGCGAGCGATAAATCATTGGATCGGGCTACGATTTGAGTGAGTTTAACGCCTTCGTGTGGCTTTAAGGTGTATTGCGTGACAGTTGGTCCGATATTGACATCGCCCATATTGACTTGAATATTAAAATCCTTTAAGGTTTTTTGGATGATTTCTGCGTTGCGACTAATATTGCCTGAGGTGGCGCGAGTGGAATGACTAAATAAAAGTTCAAGCGGCGGAAATTTCCAGTCCTTGTCTTGGGTTCTGGGGGTAAAAGATTGCTGAGGATTGTTCTCTGTTAAGGTTTGGGTTGATTGTTCCGCCGCCTTTTTGGTAAATTTGTTGATTACGGTTTCAAAAACCGATACTTTGTTTTCTGGTTGGGCAGTGTTGTCATCGTCTTGCCCTGCCCACTGGCGGATTTGACGAATACTGGTGTTGGTAGCCAGCAGCAGGAAAATCATATTCAGGGCAAAGGTTAGCAATACGCCAGCAATCAGACCAAATGAGTTTTTCATTTGATCAAAAATTGTTGCCCCGACACTTCCTCCCTTGTCAGCAAAAAGTGATGGCACAAAAATAAAAAGACCAAGAATGCCGATAATTGAAGTGGGTTTGATATTCAACTCTTTGGTTTTCCAGAGAAAATAGCCGATAATTAAAAAGGCGAACGGCACAACAAAAGCGCCTAACCCAAAAAGGTCTGAAATTAAGTTAAAAGCGTTTAATCCAAATGTTCCAGCAGTACCAAAAATTGACAAAAGAAAAATGACCCCCAGAGCCAAAAAAATAACCGATAAAATCTCCCGTTTGGTTTGCGGATCAAGTGTCCAATCAAATTTTTTATACCAAGAGTCCTCCGAATGTTTTCGGTATTTGCGTTTTCTACCCATATCAAAAATCTCCTTTTAATTTATTAGACTTATTACGAAACAACCTTTTCTACTGCAACTTGAAATTTTGGCTGTAAAATTATTCATCATTCGTCGTCGTCCCTCTGGGACGACTTCCTCACTCATAATTATTTTCGCTCAAAATTTCTGCGTTTCGTAGCGAAAAATTATTTCGTAATAAGTCTATTATAGCACAAATAAAATAAATCAAAAATAAAACAGCAAAAAGCAAAAACACAAATAAAAAGTAAAAATTATTGCTGAAAATTGATAGAACGTTAAATCGTTTTCAGTGGCTTTATTATTTTCAACTTTTTAATTTTTAATATGTCATTTTGATTTTTAATTTTTGATATTTGATTTAATTAGATGCGAACCTTACACTTCTATAATTACCGGTATGATCATAGGTCTTCTTTGGGTTTTGTGGAACAAAAAGTCGCCAAGTTTATCGCGCACCACCCTTTTGATATGGTCAAATTGCATGGGATACCGTTGGTTGTGTTTAATAAATAATCCAACAACTTCTTTGCGCGCCAAATGCACCAGTTCTTCTTGGTCGCGCATATAGATAAAGCCGCGCGAAATAATATCTGGCGAGGTAATAATCTTGCCAGTTTTTTTATCTATTGTAAGAATAACCACAAACATTCCTTCTTTGGCAAGCGCTTGGCGATCGCGAAGCACAATGTTTCCCACATCGCCCACACCCAGTCCATCAACCAAGACATAGCCGGATTGAACTTTGGTTTTAATCACTTGACCAATACCTTTTTCAAATTCAATAATTTCGCCGTTGTCCACCACAAAAGTGTTGTGTGGTTTAATTCCCAATTCTTCGGCTAAGCGAGCGTGGATTTTGAGGTGGCGGTATTCGCCATGAATGGGCATAAAATATTCGGGATTGGTAATTTGAATCAGCAATTTAAGTTCTTCGCGCGAGGCGTGCCCTGAGGCGTGAATATCTAAGTGTCTGCCATAGATAACATTCGCGCCTTGTTTAAAAAGTCCGTTAATCGTGTTGGATATGGCTTGTTCATTGCCTGGAATTTGCGAAGCAGAGATTACCACAGTATCGTTTTGTCTGATTCTGATTTGTTTGTGTTCGCCGGATGCCATTCGGGAAAGCGCGGAGAATTCTTCACCTTGCGATCCGGTCGCCAAGATAGTTATTTTTTCATCAGATAGACCTTGGGCTTTGTGAATGTCAATAAATAACCCTTCAGGCGATTTTAAGTAGCCAAGTTTGAGCGCCATTTCAATATTTTTTTGCATTGAAAATCCTGAGACAGCGATTTTGCGGCGGTATTTTATTGACATTTCAATGATTTGCTGGATACGGTTGATTGCTGAGGCAAACATCGTGATAATTAGCCGTCCGCGCCCGTCTTTAAAAATGTTGTCAAAGGTTTTGATGATAATTGATTCAGAAATAGTATAACCCGATCTTTCGGCGTTTGAAGAATCGGAAAGAAGCATTTTAACCCCTTCTTGTCCCAAGCGCGCGAGGTGAGCGAGATTGGTTTTTTGTCCAAAAATTGGTGTATGGTCAATTTTCCAGTCAGTAACATGCAGAATCATTCCTTCGGGCGTGCGAATAGCCAACGCCAAAGTGTCGGGGATAGAGTGCGCCATTTGGACAAATTCAATTTCAAATACGCCGAGTTTGATTTTTTCTCCACCTTCTACCACGCTGATTTTAGGTGGTCGGTGATTAAATTCTTCGTATTTTACCTTAATAAGTCCAGCGGTAAGTTGCGAAGCAAACATTTGGACATCGGGAAATTTTTTAGGAATGATATAGGGCGTTGCGCCGATATGGTCTTCATGTCCGTGGGTAAAAAGCCAACCTTTAATTTTATGGGCGTTTTCTTCAAGGTAGCGGGTATCAGGAATAACAAAATCAATTCCCAACATTTCTTCTTCCGGAAACATAATTCCGCAGTCCACGACAATAATATCATCTTCATATTCGTAAGCAATTATATTTTTGCCGTATTCGCCAAAACCACCGAGTGCTATGACTTTTAAAGTATGCTTTTTGAGCGGAGCGGTGATAACCGGCCGTTCGTCGCTATTGCGAACTTGCACATATTGATTCCGTTTGCCTTTGATGGTGTCTTTAATGCCTGGATGGCGAGGTTGTCGTCTTTTGGGCATTGATTTTGGGTCAGTTTGCGCCAGATTGGTTGAGGCATTAACGCCTCCTGGCGCAAAAAGTAAAGTTTTGTCGTTCATAATTTCCTTTTTTGGACTGGTTTGCCCCCTTGGGCAAGAGAACATCTTTAATTTAAAAAAATGTAAAATATAGTCCGATTATTTTTTTGGGCTTTGTACCTTGAATTACGAAATAGTTCAAAAGCCATTTCGTAATTCAAGGTTTTTAATTAAATTTACCATTTCATTGATAGCGCATTGGATATTTTATCTATTATACCAATTTAAAACTTGCTTGTCAAGCGTTTTTTGGTTAAAATACGAATTATGGAATTAGAAAAAAAATACGACCCCAGCAAAGTTGAAAAAAAGGTTTATCAAAAATGGGAACAGGCAGAAGTTTTTAAGCCAAAGGGTGGCAAAGGAAAAAAGTCGTTTTCCATTGCGATTCCACCTCCCAATATTACTGGTTCGCTTCATCTGGGGCACGCGCTTAACAATACGGCGCAAGATATTTTGATCCGTTTTCACCGAATGAAAGGCGATGAGACGATTTGGATTCCGGGCACTGATCATGCTGGCATTGCGACGCAAAATGTGGTTGAAAAGGATTTGCGCAAAAACGGCAAAAGCCGGTTTGACCTCGGAAGAGAAAATTTTGAGAAAAGAGTTTGGCAATGGAAAGATGAATATGGCGGAAAAATTTTAGATCAATTGAAAAAAATGGGCTGTTCTGTGGATTGGAGCCGGTTGGCTTTTACTATGGATGAGAATTATATCAAAGCAGTTAGGCAGACATTTGCGCATTATTATAAAAAGGGCTGGATTTATCAGGGCGAGCGGGTGGTGAACTGGTGTCCGCGGTGCGCTTCGTCTTTGTCTGATTTGGAGGTTGAAAGTAAGGAAAAAGCCGGGAAACTTTATTTTGTTAAATACTTTTTCAAAAATCAAAAATCAAAAATCAAAAATCAAAATGGCATATCAAAAATTAAAAATGCAGAATCTATTTCAGTGGCGACAACGCGCCCCGAAACAATGTTGGGAGATAGCGCAGTGGCAGTTAATCCGCAAGACGCGCGCTATAAAAATTTGGTGGGGAGAAAATTGATTTTGCCTTTGGCGGGACGCGAGATTGAAATAATTGCCAACAGCGAGGTTCAAATGCCTTTTGGCACCGGCGCGGTTAAAATTACTCCTGCTCATAGTTTTTCTGATTTTGAAATCGGGCAAAGGCATAATTTAGCAAAAATTAAAGTGATTGATAAAGACGGAAAAATGTTTGGAGATATCCCTAAAAAATATCAGGGATTGGATAGATTTCAGGCGCGCAAAGAAATTGTGAAGGATTTGCGGTCGCAGGGCTTTTTGGAAAAAGTTGAGGATTATGAAATCATACTGCCGCTTTGTTCCCGTTGCGACAGTGTGGTGGAGCCAATATTGTCCCAGCAATGGTTTTTAAAAATGGATTGTCTGAAGAAGCCGGCCCTGGAAGCGATAAAGTCAGGTAAGATTAAATTTTATCCAGTGCGCTATAAAAAAATTTGTTATGACTGGTTAGAAAAGGCGTATGATTGGTGCATTTCGCGGCAATTGTGGTGGGGACATCGTTTGCCGGTCTGGCAAACGAAATCAAAAATCAAAAATCAAAAATCAAAAATTTTGGACTTGAAAATTGAAAATTGCGACAAGAATATTTATGTTGGTTTGACTCCGCCCCCAGGCGAGGGTTGGACGCAGTCAGAAGATGTGTTAGATACTTGGTTTTCGTCCGCGCTCTGGACTTTTGTCACGCTCGGTTGGCAAAGACCGGGAGATAAGAATAAGGATTTAGAAAAATTTCATCCTACTTCTGTGCTTTCAACGGCGCGCGACATCATATTTTTGTGGGTAGGGCGGATGATTTTTTCTTCTTTGGAGTTGACTGGCGAAATTCCTTTTAGAAAGGTCTATATTCATCCAATTGTGTTGAGCGAAAAAGGTCAAAGAATGTCAAAGTCGCTTGGCACCGGGATTGATCCGCTGGATTTAATTCAAACATACGGAGCGGACGCAGTGAGATTTGGTTTGATGTATCAAAATATGGGTGGGCAGGATTTGAGGTTTAGCGAATCGCACATTGTTGCCAGTCGGAATTTTTGCAACAAACTTTGGAATATTGCCAGATTTATTGGAATAAACTTAGAAACATCAAAAATCAAAAATCAAAAATCAAAAACACATATCAAAATTCAAAAAGAGGGAACTAAAAACGACAAAGAGATTTTAAGAAAACTGGCGGAAATTGAAAAACAAGTTGCCAAAGATATTGATGGATTTAGGTTTGGCAAGGCGACGCATTTGCTTTATGATTTTGTCTGGCGCGATCTGGCTGATAATTATTTGGGGCAGGCGCGCGAGCAGATGCAGGTTGAGAAAACTAAAGAAAGCACCCAAGCAATTTTACTGTTTACGCTGATTAAAATTTTGAAAATTTTACATCCGTTTATGCCGTTTATCACTGAAGAGATTTGGTCAAAGTTGTATGATGAGGGATTGGTTGACGAAGAAATTTTAGCAATTTCGTAATTCAAGGTAATACACGACTTACGCAAAATTACCTTATGTTATATTTTCTTGGGATAATCGCTTCTCGGCACGCTCGTCGCCCCAGCGTGGCTCCTCGCTCGTCCTCGCCTCGCTCCTTTGATGCTTGCTTCGCAAGATCAAAGACCGGCCCAAGAGCGCAAAATTTTTTTGACAAAAGTAATTCTCGCATTGGGCAGGTGTTAGGTATTGAAGACGAGCGCGAGCCAACGGCGCTGGAAAAATCAATTGAAAAGTCAGGGGATTTTTGGGGGCTGGCGCAGGCAGGCAAGAAATTTTTAGATGATAATAATTTGGAATTAGCGGAAAAGACGTTTAGTCGGGCAGTGGCGCTTAATCCCGCCATGCG
This sequence comes from Candidatus Berkelbacteria bacterium Licking1014_7, assembly GCA_007376535.1. GTDB lineage: Bacteria > Patescibacteriota > UBA1384 > GWA2-35-9 > CG2-30-39-44 > VMGK01. The sequence continues at coordinate 24,157 of VMGK01000004.1, forward strand.
CGACGGACATTATTTGCTGGGTTATATTTATTTGAAAATATATGAGAAATACGGCGATTATGTAAGCGAAAATCCGGATATTTTTATTGAGCAGACAAATTTACAAAAAGCGCGGCTCTCTCTGCTTCGCGCGCAAAATCTTGATCCCAATTCAGAAAAGATTCAAGAACTTTTGACGATTGTTGACAGCGCGCAAAAATGATTTTTGTTTTTTGGGCAATAGTGTTCTATAATAATATAAAGAATCCGGCTGGCATTCTTTGTTACGCTTAAGGTAATGGGCTGCGCCCTCTTGTAATAAAGAATGCCAGCAGGATTCTTTATTTCTTATTTGTCTGATGTTAAATAACTATGTCAAGGAGCGGGGATTTTAATCAGGGGTTGGCGCTAAAAGCAGTCAAATTTATTTGCGCTTTTTTGATTTTTAGCGTGGTCTGGGGAGTGGGGGGAGGAAATTTCAATAGAAGAGTTGTAGCCTATTCAGTTGATAATGATATTAGTTTCAATGATAGTACAGGCGGGAATTTTAAGTATGCTTCAAATAAAAGCATTATTGAGCATTATATACAGTCAGCTAACAATAAAGGTGTTTATATTATTCAATATCAAAAAACCAGTAGCCCGCTAAATGGAATTTACAATATTAATTTTGGTAGTTCCAGATTGATAGGAGGTTCTGTTGAATTGTATAAACTTTCAAGAATGAAAAAAGCAACAGACACTCAATGGGGAATTTTTAATATTGACGAGCAATATCATTTGTTGGTTTTAACATCAATTATAAATAATATTCATTCTGGGTTAAAGCCAGATAGTGCCATTCCGTTAGCGGCAGGGCTAACCGATGTAAAACAAGCCAGAACCATCAATCTAAACGAATTGTCAAGTAATGATGTGTTGGGCGTTGCTACGAGTAATTATTTTGGTCTGATTAAGGCAAAAGGAGGAGCGCAGGGAACTTTAGGAAATTATATTAAAGCCACCTCTGATTTTATAACAAACAGTATCAGGGGGCAAAAATTTGCGTCGTTAAGCATAGTAGATAATACAAGCCCAATATTATCTATAGCTGATGCTGTCAATCAGTGTAAAAATGTATTTGTTAATAAAAGCATTAGCGATAATAATATTTTGCCAGATGAGATAAAAGAAAGATATAAAACTTCGCCGTTAAAAGACATATTTAATAAAGTGTCATTAGACGATTTTAGGGATTTTGATAAAGAAGTATATAAAATATTTTATAGTTCAAAAGGTGGAGAAAGTAATCAGCACTTTTTATTGAATAGTGTTGGATATAATACTCTTGCAAAATATAGTGAGAAATTTTCGATAGAAGCGTCGCAGATTTTTGGTCTTCAAGCAGATGCTGATTTAAAGAATACAAAAAACTCGTGGGCGTATTTGTTGGAATTAGCTAGAAAATATAGTGGTATCTATCAGGGAATATCGCAGCAATTTAATAAAGATAATAAGATATTGCTTCATAAAATGGTATTGGCAGAATATTATATACAAAAACATTTAGAATATCATAGGTGTATTTATCAAGAAATGGAAAAGTCGGGAAATGGATTGCCAGAAAGTCATGAATATTCAAAAGAACAATATAATAAAGAGGTGCAGGCATTTAATTCGTTATCAAATATTACTATTGATATGGATATTGGCACGCAGAGTGATATTGAAAAAGGTTTGAGCGGTTCCTCCAAATGCGGGATTAACTTTGGAGCGGGGTTTGGCTGGGGGTGGCTGGCAAAGGCGGCTGAAAACAGCATTTGTTGGACTTTAAGGATGATGGTGAATATCAGTTTGATTTTCTTTAATCGGGCGGCAAATTTTGTCTTTGACGCGATGATTGTTAATCAGCCGAGTACTTCGGACAATGCTGGTGACGTCAAATCATCTAGCGAAGAGGACAGCGACATCGAGCCAGCTGGCGGAGAAGGTGTAGAAACCGAGCCAGCAACCATTCCGGGTCCGTAAGTAATCGCCGGCAACAATTACGAGGAGGGTTTAGTGAAAAACAGGCAAAAAACTATTCGTTGGCTGAAAATTTTAACAGGATTTTTGCTGCTGTTTTTTCTGGTTTTTTTGTCAGTCAAAACCGCCAGCGCGGCGACTATGTTGAATATTAATCAACAACTTGAGAAAGGCAGCGCTTTGGTAGATATTTGGAGAGTAATTCTCGTGCTTTCTAATGTTGCGGTTTTGATAATTTTAATCGCAGTCGGGTTTGGCACGATTTTTCATATTCAGATTGACACCTACGGCATAAAAAAAGCGATTATGCCATTGATTATCGGGATTATTCTGGCGAATTTCAGTTTGATAATTTGTCGGACATTTTTAGACATTTCTAATGTGGTGACAGTCGGGATATTGAATCAGACCTTAAAAATGAAACAAGGCGATATGGCGCAAAAACAAACCGATAATTTTAGAAAACTGGGGGTAATGTTGGGCGAAGTGGTTATGCCCGGGGTAACAAGTTTTGATGATGATTATAAGCAGGTTGATGAAACTAAGGTTGATGAAGAAACTGGCGAAACCACTAGCGACCCGACTAAAGGAACATCGCCTATCTGGAAAATAGTAGCCGCCTTAGGGATTATTTATGTTGCCTCTGGATCAATCATAATTTTGGGCATAATCCTCTTTTTTATTATGGCGCTTATTCCGTCAATCATTATGTTTTTGCTGGGATTTCTTTTTTACGCTCGGGTGATAATGCTGTTTATTTTAATCGTCATTTCTCCGCTGGCGTTTTTGTGCATATCATGGTCCCCGGCGCAGGGGCTTTTCAAAAAATGGTGGGATCAATTTATTAAGTGGGCTTTTATGGTGCCAGTGGCATTTTTCTTTTTCTGGATGGCGATTTTAGTGCATAATGCTTTTGACGGCGAATTCACTTTATGGGGTTATATTACCGGTATTATTATGATGGTTTTGGCAGCAACCGCGCCGTTTAAGATGGGCGGCGCGATCGGCGGAATGATTAACGGCGTAGCCAAAAAATACGGCGGGCAGGCGCTTGGCTGGGGCAAAGGCGCGGCGTGGACCGGAATAAATCGGGGGATGGAGAAAAGGGGTTTGCAGTCATTTCGGACGATGAAAGCCGGGTTTCAGCAGGGTCAGAAAAAATTAGACGAAGAACTAATGGTGCCTAAATCAGCCCGCAGTCAAGCGTGGTCAGAAAGATATTGGACACGGGCAAGCGCCAGAATAAATCCAGTGGGGTTTAACATGGGAAAAGAGGGAATAAATAAATTTTATTGGAAGGGTATGAAGAGTCTTGGGCCGCGACGAGGTTTTTCAATGACTGGAGAAGCAATGCGCGGCGGCAGGATTGGAGAATTAGTTAAAGAAGGCGCTAATATTGGGGGAGTTTTTACTACGCCAGCGCAGATTAAAAAAGCATTTAGCGGAGATATTGGCAGGGACGATGCAGTCAGGGCATTGGCAGATTATTATTCTCGAGGAGGCAGTGCTGATGCTTTAGCGACAGGGGGGGTAGATGTGCCGGGTAAATTAAAACAATTGGGCTATGATGATAGTGAAATAACTAACATACAGAATCGGTTAGATAAAGCGTCAGGTTCTATTACTGGTATTACTACCAATCAGGAAGCAGATGAATTTCTTCGTCGTCGGGGCGGAGTGGGAGGAATGTTGTCTAACGACAGGGATAATCAGTCAGCCCTGATAAATGCTAAAACACAAAAAGAAAAGTTAGATAAAATGATTAAGTTATTAACTGAAATCGCTGGCGGTAGTCACTTAGATGGAATGGATGCTGAAAAACAGGAATCAATTAAAACAATGGCAGTAGGAGAAGCAGGATATTTAGAGGCAGCAAAAAAAGACGAAAGAGAACAAGTTCTAAAATCAGGGGCGCTGGGCGAATTGTTGCGCGCTGGACGACTTTCAGGAGACAATGCGGCTATAGCCAGGGAAACTGGTCTTTCGCAGGGACATCAGGCAATTTTTGAAAGAATTAATCCCGCCAATATTGAAGCAGTGGAAGAGGACGCTGCTGACAGCGGGCATCTCATTATTAAACAATTAGGGGAATTATTTAGTCATAGAACTTCGGGCGATGGCGGACAAAGCAATCTTAAAGCTGCTTTAGACACCCTTAGAACGTCACCAGGAAACGACATTCAAATTAATGTTACACCTCACGATAATCCTTTTGGAATAAAGGACATTCCAGAATTAAAAGATTCTCCAAAATTTGCTCAAGCAATGTCTGCCTTATTGTCTAATGACGGAGGCGCGATAGCTGAATTAAAGGGCGCTTTGGTGGGAATTCCAAGCGAAGAAGCAAGGGGCGAAATAATCAGCCGGATGGACATTTACTTGAAAGGCGATTTGAGGAAAAATTTTGCCAGTAATTTATCTGAATTACGAGGTATTGCTGATCCAAGTGTAAGGGCTGCGATCGAAAGTGGAATTTCAGGCAGATTATTTAACAAACAAGGAGATTTTAAAAAGTTGGCAACAAATGATGCAAAATTGCAAACAGAAATAAAACAACTTTTATCTCAAAGCGGAATTAGTGGGTTAGATGAGGAGTCGCTAAAAAGGATTGTGGGGGGATTGCGAAAAAGAATAACTAGTTATAATTTTGCAGAGGGTGGGTTGACTAGTATAAGGGCAGTTGGGGAAACCGCATCCTCAATTTAGTTGTAACGTATTTATGAAAAAAGCAGATATTTCAAAATTAAAAAAATGGTTGAGGCAGATCAATAGTTTTAGAGACGAGTCAGAATTGAAGATCAATTTTAATTTAACTCAAGCAGAAATAAAAAAGCTTAAAGAACTGGGAATTGATAATTTTTTGCCTCTGGAAATTACAAGTAAACACAAGTTATGGTTATTGTTAGATAAACTTGAGCTGGCAATCTACTGGATGATTTATGATTTAACCAACGACATGTTCATTGATCGGGAGAAAAGCCGGGGAGATTTTGACTTGACAAACTCAGATAAAAAGAGTAAATAAGAGTGGCTATGGCAAACAATCAAGATGACGACAAAACCAGGCCGTCTGACGAAGAAGCGGAAAACGGAGAAAACCTTGACGAAACAGAATCATTGTCTGACGAGGACTTAGCGAGGGCGGAAACGATATTGGATCAGGCAGAGGAAGATCAGAAACGGTTGCAGGAACAGACGGCGGAGCAGGCAAGCGAAGTTGAAGATGAACATTTGCGTCAACTTTTAGAGTGGAGAAAAAAAGAGCAGGAACGACTAAAGCATTCTAAGGACTTTGACGATATCTATGCAATGTTGGACGATATTACTGCCCAGCTTCTTTTATCTGACGATATTTCTTCGCCTGAAGCGCAGGCGCAAAAATTATTTAAAAAACAGTTGCAAGCCAGAAACAAAGAAGAAAACTGGAAAAAACGTTTAATTCAGTTTTATCAGGGATTTTATAAGCCAGCGATTGGCGTGTCTTTTCCTTATCATACGGCTGTGGCAAAATTGTGGAACGATCGGGTTCAAGAATTGAGAGTGGCGGAGTTGCCTATGAGCATAAGGTTAAAATTTTTGGAGCAGGCATATAAAGCCGGCGATAAATTTAACGCGCAAGTGCTTCTTTTGGCTTTGGCAATGGGCTCGGATATTTCCCAAAAAATGATAGATGATTACTGGGAGGCGTTTGGGAAGAAAAGAAAATTTGACGATCCGAATAATCCAAGCGGGACAATTGAGATTGACGCGCCAGCCACTGCCGAAGAATTTTTCTTTGAGACAAAATTAAGAAGTGTGGGCAGAAAAGAAGGAAACAGAGTTGACATTAAAAACACTTCGCGCTTTGCGCAGGATTCAGATGAAAATGGAAAGATAACCCTGCAGTTACGGAGCAGAGAGGAAATTGCCGGTTGGGCAGATATTAATATTGTGGAATTTGGCGGCAGAAGAACCAATGTGGCAGCAGAGAATTTTATTTACAATACTATTACAAGCAAAGAAACTGCTGGCGCCACCAATAAATTTTTGAGATACAAGTTAGAAGAAGTAATGCCGCAACAGATTCAAAAAATTGATGATAAAATTATTTTGTTAGAACAATATGCTCAACAAAATCTTTTTGCCACCCCAAGAGTGAAGGTAGAAATAGAAAAATTAAACACTCAAAAAACAGAATTTTCTGATCAGATGGCATTGGTTGAGCAGGTGTTAGACAGCGGTGGTTATGAGGTAAGTGATATCAAGACCTTTTTACTTGATCCTTTATCTGACTTGGAAGCGCCAGATATAAAAATTGATGGCAAACCGGTCAAGGAGCGCGATTTGGCGGCAGACATTAGTTTTATCAAATATATGACCGGCAAGACAGCGGCAGACACTCGGATTACTGTGGAGGGAGAGCATGCTTTGGCAATTGATGTTGACGCGTTCCAACAGATGATGAGCGTAAGGCGAAGAGGCGAGTATGCTTGGGCAAATTCGCACAGCATGCTGGGCGCGCGCGTGCCATCCAGCAAAAAACCCGATGTAAGAAGAGATGCGTATAAAAATCTTTGTCGCGCTTTATCCCCGGCTGGTATGCGTCCGGAATACCGCAATTTTGCTTTAACTTCACAGGGTTTTTATGTTGATAAATTGGATCCCAGAGATGAACATTATCATCTTATTACTTACAATAAAGAGGGCACTCGTTTGGTAAGAGTAATGGAATGGGATGACGAGATCGGAAGAAATTTGAATTACTTTGGTTATCTGGCAAATATACCGGTCAATGAACGGGGAAGTCATTGGGAAAAGAAGGTTAAAGAAGCGGAGGCGCGCGGAGATTATGTGGATGGCGAGGGCGCTACGCGCGAGCAAGCACTGGGTAAAATGGGCTCTATTGTGGTCGGGATGGCAGAACAAGATGAGCCAGATGTAGATCGGGTGGTTGAGAAAATGGCATACCAAAAAGATAAATTAGACAATCTTGGTGAAATAATTTCTGACGAGTCCGATATTCCAGAGATAAAAAATAGTTTACCGGCTTATCTGAGTTCACTGATTCGGGGGGAAAGCGGGAAAAATGGCATTGACAATATTTTAGTTCAGGATTTATTAGACAGAGTGTATAAAGAAAAATTTAATCAATTTTCGCAGGCAGAATTAAAAGACGAAAAAGGCGAGGCAATTCTGGGGGTTTTATTGAATCTCTTAGAGCAAAATCCCAGCGCAAGAGACCAAGAAGTTCAAGATGTTGTTTCTTCGGTTGAGATCGGTCTAGATGAAATGCGGGAAAAAGCCAAAGAAGAGGGTCCTAGAATTTATGATGCATTTGTTGGGTCAGAGAATAAAATTAGGCAGGTGTTGCCAGCCCTGAATCGCAAACTAACCAATGTCTGCTTGGCTATGGTTTTGCAAAAAGCGGTTGTCACCGGCGCAAGCCAGAAATTTGTAGAAATAAAAACCCATATTGGTGAAACATTTCCTAAAGATTTCAGCGAGTTAAAATTAGATGATTTGCAAAGTTGGAATAATTTATTTGCTAATAAATTAAGAGCGATAGGGGACTTTAGGAAAGGATACACTGCGGTTGGTAAAACAGCGCTTAGCGAAAGAACTTTAGGAGAAATTGAGTGCAAACAAAGTGGCAAAACAGCAAAATCAGGGATTGATTTGGCAAAAGAAATTTTTGGCGATGGATTCTATAAAGAGAAGGAATATAAGAAGAAAGACGACGACGAAGCGCGAGATATAAAAATTGGCGAACTTCAGTTGCGCCTTAATTATTATGAGTTAATTTATAGCGCTTTAATTCAGGAAATAAAAGTTTATTTACAAGGTTTGGAAGTAAATATAGATCAGGAAGAATCATTAGCGCAGGCGGCGTAGATTTGAGTTTTTAGCGCTTTTCCCCCGCAATTTCATCAATTTTTTTCTGTATTTCGCGGGGGTCGGCGAAATTTTTAAATTCCGCGCCATTAATATAGATCGTGGGCGTGCCAGTGATTTTGAGCGTCATGCCTTTTTGGAAATTTTGTTCTATTTTTGAAATAAGTTTTGGGTCGGTAATGTCAGCGCGATATTTTTCCATATTCAGTCCTAATTCCTGAGCGGTTTGATTAATGATTTCTTGATTGAGTGTGTCTTGCCGTTCAAAAAGCGCGTCTTTCATTTCACGAAATTTGCCTTGACGAAATGCGGCTTGAAGCCCTAACGCTCCGGGTTTGGCAAAAGGGTGGTACGAAAGCGGAAAATGGCGATAGACCAGTTGGACTGTGTCAGGATTTTGGCTGATGATTTGGTTGAGCGCGGTATTTGCTATGGCGCAAGCCGAACATTGGACATCCGAGTATTCAATAATTTGCACTTGGGGATTTTGCGCGCCGATTGTGAGTTCGTCTGAGTCAGTGATTTTTTCTATTTGAGGATTGTTGGTCGCGGCATTATTGCTGGGAGCGGACGTTTTTGATCCCCATGCCACCAAACCCCAGATTACCAAAATAGTAATAACAATAAGTCCAAATAAAGATTTATTTTCCATATATTTACGATACTAACACAATATCGCAAAGAATTCCAAATTCTAAAATTCCTGAATAAAACCCCCTACATTCTAACTTCTAACTTCATTCTAAAATCTATATTCTATAATCTAAAATCTCAAAAACTTTTTGATTTTTGATTTAATTCATTTTGGGGTTTTGCCCATTTAGGTATTTTCTTTACAGATATTTTTCGCCTCTTGACATTATCAATGTCTCAGTTATGATAAAACTTGTCGCAACAGGAGGTTGGTTTTGCAAAAAATTGTGGGAATTATTGCGATTTCAGGCGCAGTTTTATTTTCTGCCATCGCAGGCGCTCCCTCTCAAAGTGATAAACGAATTTTGGGAGTTGAGCAAGAAAAATTCGTCTCAAATTCAAGTCAAGAAGATCAAACACAAGGTCTTTTTGTGGTTGAAAATTTTTATAGTTCAGGAAAGATTAGAAGTTATCAGGACTTTATTGAGAGTGAAAAAATTGTGGTCTATCCAGAAGATAAAGTAAAAGTTTTTCCAGAGCCAGAGTTGGGTATCGGGTTTAGAGCGCAAATAACGCGCGCCTTGGCAGTTAGAGTGATAGATGGAAAAAGGGAAAGTTTGTATCGGACTTTTTCCACTCGGGTGACGGATTTATTGCAAGAAAAAAAGATTGAATTGGGCGACAAAGATATGATTGACCCGGCGCTTAACAGCCAGTTGGTAAAAGGTATAGTCATAAAAATTATTAGAGTGTCAGAGGTTGAAGTTAAGCAGAACCAAAAAATTGATTTTGAGGTGATTTATGAAGATGACGCGAGTTTGGATAAAGGGCTTACCCAAATAAAGCGCGCCGGCGAAAAAGGCGCCAAAGAATTAACTTATTTAGTCCGTCGTGAAGACGGAGAGGAAGTTTCAAGAGAACTTAAAAAAACAGAAATAGTCAAAAAGTCAGTGGCAAAAATTATCTTGCGCGGTACAAGAGAGGTGATTTATGGGGTGGGGAAGGCGACTTGGTTTGGCGCGCCGGCAATGAGCGCGGCGCACAATAGTTTAGCGCGCGGCACAATGGTGGAAGTGACGAATTTGGATAATGGTAAGAAGGTGGTGGTTAAAATAATTGGCGGCGGAATATTGTCAAATGCTATCATTGATTTGTCGCCAGACGCGTTTTCGCAGTTGGCTCCGCTTAGCAATGGTGTGATAAAAGTAAAAGTTGCGAAGCCATAAGACAGCGATATATTCATTTTTACAGGTTAAACCCTTGACAGACTTTTGGCATTGTGATAAAATAATATAAGTATATCATCATTTTGAATATTAATAAGGAGGGGAATAAAGACCGAAGTATTAAAGATCTCATTCTCGGCAAGCGCGGGACCAAAGAGTATTGGTTTCCCGGTATTTTTTGGCGCCTTGCTTGAAAAAACAATATAATCCTTTTAACCAAGTATGCACATTTTTCATTGGCAGGGCAATCATTCGCCAAAATAACTTTGTTTATTGAGGCGAAATCCATTGTGGATGTTTTCCAAGTGGCAACTTTCCCAAGTCAACGTAGTCTTAGGAAGGTTCCCGGGTGAGAATATCTACTACGCTAGGGCTCGGGGAAGATTGGCACGAGACATAATTAAAATATTTTACGCTCGTTTGCCTACACTTGAGCCCTTTTTCTGTTGGAAAAATTTATTGTATTAAATCAAATAGCAAATGTTTTTTGACTTAAGATTTAAGATGTTAGATTTAAGAATGTCCGCCAACTGACGGATTAGAAGTTAGAATGTAGGGGGGTTTTATTCTTGCTTCTATCTTCCTTATTCATTCTTGAATCATAAATCTATATTCTTAAATCTTTTTAATGTTTTGAACTTTGAATTGTCCCGCCGTCATTCAATCTCTGGCAAAAACCTAATTATATGTACTGCAAATAGATTTGCCGCCAGAGGCGGATCTGCCTTTGGCATGACATTTTGACGGGCAAGCATTTTGAGATTTAAATTTTGAGATTTGAGATTATAATTCATATTATATCCAAAATATCATTTGGCAGTTCGTCCAGAAACCGTGAAGCGGGGTTGGACTGAAAAGAGCCAAAAAAGCGACGGGATTGGGCGTGCGTGAGATAAAGCCGTTTTTTAGCGCGCGTTATTCCAACATAGCAAAGTCGTCGCTCTTCTTCTAATTCTTGCGGTTCAAGGAGTGAACGGGAGTGCGGGAAAAGTCCTTCTTCCATTCCAACCATAAAAACGATCGGATATTCTAAGCCCTTGACATTGTGAAAAGTCATCAGATGAATTTTTTCTGCTTCATCTTCAATCTGATCGGTTGGTTGGTGAAGCGCGGTTTTTTCTAAAAAGTCCGCCAAATTATCGTATTCTTGGGCTACGGTTTTGAGTTCTTTGATATTTTCCCAACGACTCTCTGCCTCTGGTGAGTTCTCTAAAAGCCAATCTTTATAGCCAGTTCTGCGCGCTACGAGATCAATAATTTCTGCTGGTTTTTTCTCGCGGCTAATCAGGCGAATATTTTCCATTAGTTTTAAGAAATCATTTAATTTTTTGCCACCTTTGATTAGAGTTTGGGCGCCAATTCCCCGGGGCGGTTTGCCGGCAATTCGTTCAAGTGAAATTCTACTATGCGGGTTCGCGAGAAGTTTTACATAAGCCAGAATATCCTTAATTTCAGACCGTTGATAAAAACTTACGCCACCGATAATTTTGTATCCAAGATTTGTTTTAATCAGTTGTTCTTCTATGGCGCGCGATTGGGCGTGGGTGCGATAAAGGACAACGCAGTCAGACGGTTTTACACCGGTTTGCCTCAAAGATTTTATTTCAGAAATAATAAACAGCGCTTCTTCTTGTTCATCTTCCAGCCCGGCAAGAGTAATCGGCGCGCCTTTAGGGTTTTGAGTCCAGAGGGTTTTGTCAGTGCGGTGCAAATTTTTTTCAATAATATCTTGGGCGGCTTTTAAGATATTTTTCGTTGAGCGGTAATTTTGTTCGAGTTTTATTACCTGAACGTTCGGGTAATCCTTTTCAAAATTTAAAATATTGCGAAAATCCGCTCCGCGAAATTGATAAATTGATTGCGAGTCATCTCCAATGGCGCAAAGATTTAGATGCTGTCTGGCTAAAAGTTTTATTAGTTGATACTGAATTTGGTTAGTATCTTGATATTCGTCAACCAAAATATAACAAAAGATGTTTTGATATTTTTTTAATATCTCGGGGTATAAATTAAAAAGCGCGACGGTTTTTATCAACAGATCGTCAAAATCGAGACCATTTTGGCTTTTCAGATATTTTTCATAGAGATGGTAAATTTGATTGGCAATTTTTTGAAATTCTCCTCGGCTGAATTTTTCCATTTCATCTGCGGTTTGGGCTTCGTTTTTAGCATTTTCGATAAAAGCCCGCACTGCCCGCGGATTGATTTTTGGGGGATCAAGAGATAATTCTTTGAGAATTTTTTTGATGATTGAAAGTTGGTCCTGATCGTCAAAAATAGTGAAATTTGAAGTAAATCCAAGATTGGTCTTGTTGAGTTCTCTTCGTAAAATTTTAACGCAAATTGAGTGAAAAGTGCCCATCCAAGCCAGCGAGTTGCTTTGAGGTAAAATTCGGTTAATGCGCGTTTGCATTTCTTCTGCCGCCTTGTTGGTGAAAGTGACAGCCAAGATATTGCGCGCTGGAATGTTGTGATGCTTGATAAGATAAGCGATGCGATGGGTGAGAGTTTTGGTTTTTCCGCTGCCAGCGCCAGCCAAAATCAAAATCGGACCGTCTTTAATTTGGGCGGCTTGTTGTTGGACTGGGTTTAGTTCGTTGAGGATAGGGTTCATAATTATTAATCTCAAAATTCAGATCTCAAATCTCCCGCCCGCCATCGCTATCGCTCAGGCGATTAGCGGGCAGGCAAAATCACAACTCAAAACTTAAAACCAATATCTAACAACTAATCAATTCTCAAGCAATGAAGGTGGGAGAATTGAGAATTAGCAATTAAAGCGTAAGATTCGGATTGGCTTTTACCTCTGACCATTTTTTGATTTGGTTGTTTTTGGCTAAAATTTGTCCGGCAATGGCGATCATACCCCCGTTGTCGCCCAGAAAACCTGGCGGCGGGAAATAAATCGGGCAAAGTTTAGTAAAACGATTTTTTACGGCTTTTTGAAGTACTTGATTGGCTGCTACGCCGCCAGTTATAAAAACCGTTTTGGGCTGAAATTTTAAGAACGCGCGGAAGGTCTTTTCAGTAAGCGCTTTAACGATGGCCTGCTGGCTGGAAAAAGCGATTTCAGATAGATTGGCGTTGGGGTGATTTCTGAGAAAGTAAAGCACCGCGGTTTTGAGCCCAGAAAATGAAAAGTCAAAATCAGTGTCAGTCAATTTTGGGCTGGGAAAAACAATTTTTGTTTTGTCGGAAAAGCTGCGCGCCAGTTTTTCTAATACTGGTCCACCCGGATAGGGCAACCCAAGCAAAGTGGCAATTTTGTCATAAGTTTCGCCAGCAGCGTCGTCAACTGTTTGACCAACGGTTTTATAGTTGAGCCAGTTTTTTATCAGCACTAATTGAGTATGACCGCCTGAGGCAGTGAGCGCTAAAATGGGAAATTTAATTTTTTGAATATTGATTTTTGCGTTGGCAAGGGGCGAGACCAAATGACCGTAAATATGATTGACCGGAATTATCGGCAGGTCCAGCGCCCAAGCCAATGCTTTGGCGGTTTCAACTCCCACCAGAAGCGAGCCGATTAGTCCGGGTCCAGCGGTGACAGCGATGGCATCAATATCTTTGAGTGTTCTTTGGGCGGTTCTGAGCGCGTTTTTTATGGTTGGAATAATTTTGACGCTGTGTTCGCGCGAGGCAACTTCCGGTACTACTCCGTTTGTTTTTTGATGAAGGGGTATTTGTGAGTAAGTGACATTGGAAAGAATTTTAAAATTATTGTTTATCAATGCGCAGGAGGTCTCGTCGCAGGACGATTCAATTGCTAAAATTATTTTAATTGTTTTCGGTCTTGCCATAAAATAGATTTTAGTGTAAAATAGGAAATAATCAAGCCGCGAAAGTGGAGGTGAACGCGATGCCAGGTCATAATCATACTGCAATTGTTTTTTTGCCGAAAAGGGTTGTTATTGAAAAAGAGAAATTAGCAGAAATTGGTTTGAGACCGAGGGATATTGATGTTAAAGCATTATCGCATCCATTGTTTTCCGGGAATACAACTTTTCGTACAGTAAGACCGTGGGAGTGTACGGATGACTGCGCTTCAGCGCTTCGGAAAAAATGTCAACATTGTGTTTGACTATCCTTGTGACTAATCCAGCCATTCGTGGATTAGTCATTAGACTTCTTCCAAAATTACCAGTTGCAGTAGAAAAGGTTATTCTGGAAGAAGTCTTTTTTTTATCGTAAAAATAGGGTAAAATTATTTTATGAACCCATTTCAAAATGCAATGCCAGCAAGTTTTTTACAAAGTGAAAAATGGGAAGATTTTCAAAAAGCGACAGGCAAGCCAGTTTTTCGCATCCAAAACGCGCTGATTATTAAAAACGATTTGCCGTTTGGTAAAAGTTGGCTCTATGTTCCCAGGATTAGCGCTATCACAGATTTAGATAAATTTTTTTGTGAAGTTATGTCTCTATCTAAAAAAGAGCGCGCGATTTTTTGTAAAATTGAACCAGAAAATTTTCCGTTAGAGCAAAAAATTATTAGTAACGTCAAGCAAAAATTAAATGTCTTAACGCCAGCGAAAGCAGTTCAGCCCACTACCACATTGCGGCTTGATTTGTCAAAAAGCGAAGATGAAATTTTAGAGCAAATGAAACCAAAAACCCGTTACAATATTCGGTTGGCGCTTAGAAACAGGGTTGAAGTTATCCAGGGCAAAACCATCAAACAGTTTTGGTCTTTGGCGCAAAAGACCGCTTTACGACAAGAAATAAAATTTCATTCAAAATTATATTATGAGAAAATGGCGCAGATTTTGGCTGATGATTTGAAAATTTATTATGCGGCGCAAGGCGAAAAGATATTAGCCGGAGCGTTGATATTGCAATGGGGGAGTGTTGGATATTATTTGCATGGCGCGTCGGACTGGAGCAGCCGACAACTGATGGCGTCTTTTGCGCTTCATTGGGAAATAATCAAATTAGTCAAAAAAGCCGGATGCAGATGGTATGATTTTTGGGGAATAGCCCCTGCTCCAGGCAGGGGAAATGCCAAATCCCAAAATAAAAAACAGGAATACGAATTTGACGCTAGTCACCCTTGGGCAGGAATTGCAAGGTTTAAGTTAGGGTTTGCCCCGCAAGGAAAAGTAATTGTATATCCACTGGCGATTGACTTGATTTTTGAGCCATTTTGGTATAATGTTTACTCTGTTAGAGGAAAATTCAAATTTTTTAAAATAGAAAATTAAATGATAGAATGCGACTTACGCAAGATAGCAATTTGAGGTGTAGTCAGTTGGCTCAAAGTAAATCGTCCCGTTATGCAACGGGATAAACTCCGCCCCAAAAGCTCGGTGTCGCCACAGGCGACTTTTGCGCCGAGCGTTTAGATGACGCGAGCTCCCGATGAATCGGGAAGCGATTATCGGTACTTTGAGACAATTGACAAACCGAAAATTGCGTAAGTCGTAATAGAACATAGATTCTCAGATAAAATAATATAGAAATTTCTCTAATAGAGTTTATTCTTATGTTAGAAAAAATTAAAACAATTTTGCGTCCGTTAGTTGGGCAAAAATTTATTTTATGGACTCATCGAGTCCGTGCCCGCTTGGCTAATTTTGTTTTGGGAAATCCAGCGCGCGATTTAAAAATTATTGGCGTAACTGGCACAAATGGCAAGACCACTACTTGCGCTTTTTTGGGATCAATATTGCGCGAGACCGGAGTTAAAGTCGCTGAGGCGACCACAGTTTATTTTCGCATTGGCGACAAAATCAGCAAGAATAATTTGAAAATGACCACGATTTCCGCCTGGCAGTTGCAAAAATTTTTATTAGAAGCCAAGAGATCTGATTGTGAATATGCGGTGCTTGAAATTACTTCGCACGCGCTTAGCCAAAACCGCGTCTGGGGAATAAATTTTTTCGCCTCGGTTCTTACAAATATTACTCATGATCATTTGGACTATCACAAAAATTTTACTCAGTATGCAAAAACAAAGTTAAAGCTTTTTGAGGGTAAACCGTTTATATCAGTCATAAATCTTGACGATCCAATCAGCGAAATGTTTTTGAAACAAGAGGCGTATAAAGTTATTACTTATGGGCTGGGATCAAAAAAGCCAGCGGTGAGAGCCAGCAAAATTGTTTCAAGCGGTCAGGGAATTTCCTTTAGTTTAATTGCGCCTCAGGGACAGAAAAATGTATTGCTAAAGATGGCTGGCAAATTTAATATCTACAATGCCTTGGCAGCGGCAAGTGTTGGCTTGGGAATAGGTATGACACTTGAAGGGGTAAAACGCGGGCTGGAAAAAGTTGAAAGTGTTCGCGGTCGGTTTGAAAAAATCAAAAAGGGTCAGCCATTTGGGGTGATTTTGGATTACGCGCACACGCCAGACGCGTTTTTGAAAATTTACGAGGCAGTCAAGCCCTTGGCAAAAAAAAGAATTATCGCGGTTTTTGGAGCAACTGGCAATCGCGATATGTCTAAGCGACCGATACTGGGAGAGGTTGCCAGCGCCGGCGCTGATGTAATAATTCTAACAGACGAGGATCCTTACACAGAAAATCCCAGCGACATCATCAGACAAGTAGAGCAAGGAATTGATAAAAAGAAGTTTATTTTGGGAAAAAATTTTTATAAAATTTTAGATCGCAAGTTGGCGATTAGAAAAGCGTTTGAGATAGCGACCGAAGGGGATTTGGTGTTAATCACTGGCAAGGGTCATGAAGAAATGACGGCAGTGGCAAATCCGCGCGATGGGAGATTGTCAATTTTAGTAACGTTTAATGAAAGAAAAGTTGTAGAAAGTGAATTAAGCGCGCTGGGATTTCGTAAATAATTTATTGGCTGTCAAATCAAAATAGAAATGTCACATTTGTGCAAAGTAGAAATGTCACTTTTTTAAGTTGATTGATATTGTTCTTTGTAGGGGTTAATAACAAA
>VMGK01000034.1 GCA_007376535.1 Candidatus Berkelbacteria bacterium Licking1014_7
AGGATATAGGAAAAAAAACGGATAAATTTCTAATTTCCTGTTTCGTATTTCCTTACCCCTTTCATATTTCTACTAACCTATTTCTAATAAAGTTATTTCTTCTAGCCAATTCCCAATTCCCGAGATGGCATCTTGCATCTTGTATCTTATGTGAATTTTGAATTTTGAGATAAATAGATATGTATTTGAATTTGTGTGCGCGCTCTACTCAAATGATAACTTTTTGTGCCTCAGGTAGATTGACTGGGCAACGCCCAGACCAGCCAGATATGAAATTAAACCGGTTCCGCCATAACTCACCAAAGGCAATGGAACGCCAGTGACCGGCACAAATCCCAAATTTCCGCCAATGTTAATGAATGTCTGATACAAAATTAAAATCGCCAGACCAGCGCAAAAATACCAGCCAAAACCATCTTGCGCCACTTTGGCGCAAACCACCAATCGCCAAACCAGCAAAAATTCAGCCAGAATTAAAATGATTGCGCCGAAAAAACCGGTCCCTTCGGCAATGGCAGCAAAAATAAAATCAGAATAAGCGACTGGCAAAAATTTCAATTGAGATTGCGTGCCTTGTCCAATTCCCCGACCAAAAAGACCGCCTGAGCCAATCGCAATTTTTGATTGTTCAACATTATAACTTGCCGCAGCATTGCTTTGCGGGTCAACAAACGAGACAATTCTTTGCTTTTGATAATCATACAAATTAAACCAAATTAATGGCGTTGCGATCGCAATAAAAACTAACAGTATCAACCAATAATATTGGGGTATTTTTGAAATAAACATTAGACCCAAAAAAATTGCAAAATATACGGTTGAAGTGCCAAAATCGGGTTGAGAAATAATCAACATTACTGGCAAAATCAAAATTGCTAAAAGATAAATTAAATGCTTAAAGCGAAAATTATCCCTTTCAGATAAAAATTTAGCCAGCATTATTATGAAAATAATTTTAACTATTTCTGACGGCTGAAATTGCAATATCTTAAAATCAATCCATCTTTTAGCGCCAAAATTTGTTTGTCCAAAAAACATTACCAAAACCAAAATCACTAATCCCAAACTAAAAAGCCACCACCCCACTCCCTTGAGCCAGCGATAATCCACAAACGAACATATTGTCATTAAAACCAAACCAATAGCAGAATAAAAAATTTGCAGCCAGCCCAAATGAATTTTTTCAGTTCCGGAAAACCCAAACAGCGCCATTGACCCAAAGGACAAAAGCGCCAAAATAATCACCACCTGAAACCAATCAATGGTTGATAAAAAATTACCTTTTCTCATGAGGGTCTATTATTTCAACGAGCGAGGAGCGCGTGGACGAGTAGGCTCGTTTCATTGAATTTTCAATGTTTCAATTTTCATTGGATTAAATCAAAAAGCAACGAAGATAAATGTCAAAATCCAAATTGTTCCAAATGCCAAATGAATGCCAAAATCCTAAATCCTAATGACAAATAATTTGCCTGCCCCGTAATCCGCCTCAGGCGGATGTTCGGGGTAATTTAATTTCTTCATTCTACCCCACCTGCATTCAATCTCTTGCAAAAATAGGGATTATTCCTCTTTTGCAAATAGATTTCATTCTGGCAGGGCAGGCAAATATCAAAAATTTCTTAATTCACGACTTACGCGCTTTTAACAATTTTTAATATATTTTCGCCGTCTAATTGACTTCGACGCCATCCACCCCGTAAAGCTCACTTCGTTCGCAACGGGGCAGGCACCCGAGCGCCGCGTCCCGTTAATGACGCTTCTGTAATAATATTATAATTTAATTTCTTCATTCTTAATTCTTAATTCTTATTTAACAAAATCAGCGCTAAAAACAGCGATCTTAAAATCACCCAAATCAGCGCTGGCGTCTGGCGATTCAATCTGCCCAACAATTTTTACCAGTACATCTTTTTCTAATTCTGGAAAATATTTTTTAATCCAATTGTTTTGAATGTCAAATCCCAAACGCAACTCTACTACCTCGTTAAATTTATAACCCGCTTTTTTTCGTAAATTTTGAATCTGCCTTTTGAGTTCGCGCGCCCGGCCCATTTGCGCTAATACCGGAGTAATTTTGGTATCCAACACCACTGCGGTTTTTTCCGCTTGTTTCACCTTAACTTCCAAAACATTTGTCTCTTGCGCGATGATTTCTACCATTTCTTTATTTAACGGTAAATTTTTCACTTTTAATTCTAATTTGGCAAGTGGTTGACGTACTTTAATCCCAACTTGCATCCTTACAGACATTGCTTGATTGATAATATCTTTCATCTTCTCCGCGACATTCAAAACATCTTGATTAAATTCTTGAGCCGCGCCAAAATCGCGCAAATGAATTGACGGCGCGTCTTTTTGACTCCGTAGACGCTGATAAAGATATTCGCTCACAAACGGCATAAACGGCGCTATCAGTTTTAAGAGTTCAATCAGCCCGGCATAAAAAGTGTCAAAAAATTCTGGGGTTTTTCTTTTGCGCGACAACCGTAAATACCAAGTGGAAAATTCGTTGATTAGTTTTTCAATTCTCCATGCCGCATTGACAATTTTATAATTATCTAATTCTTTTGCGATCGCTTTTTTTTCGCTCTGTATCTTGGCTGCCAACCATTGGTCTAAAAAGTGTTGCGGATGTGAATTTTGATAACTCCATTTTTGCGCCTTAGAATAAATGTGAAAAAAAGAAGTTATATTCCAAACCATCATTAAGTTGCGACGCAAACTAACAATTAAATCATTTTTCACAAAACGTTTTGTCGCTCCGGCTTGATTGACGGTAAATAAATAGAATCGCAAACTATCCGCGCCAAATTCATCAATTATTTCATTTGGGTCAATGATATTTCCCAATGTCTTGCTCATTTTCTTTCCGTGTTCATCCAAAATATGCCCCAAAGAAATCACATTTTTATAAGCCGGACCTTTATCAAGCAAAGTGGCGATCGCCAAAAGTGTGTAAAACCAACCGCGCGTTTGATCAATCGCTTCGCAAATATAATCAGCCGGAAAACCAATTTTCTCTGCCGCGCCTGAAGCAAAAGGCATAGCGCCAGAATCAAACCAAACATCAATAACAGCCGGATCCTTAATCATTTCGCCCGAACACTTGGGACACTTTAATTTAATTTCGTCAATATACGGACGATGCGGATTAAAATTTTTCATATCAATCGGCTGGGTAGAAAGATTAGCTAGTTCTTCAAATGATCCGATCGCGAGGGTGTAGTTACAACCATTTTTGATTTTTGATTTTTGATTTTTGATTTTGCCAGTTTGGCACCGCCACACAGGCAATGGCGTTGCCCAATAACGTTCCCGGGAAAATGCCCAATCCTTTACCTCTTCTAACCAATTGCCAAATCTGCCGTTTTTCAAATGTTCGGGTTCCCAATTAATATCAGCATTATTTTCCAATAATTTTTTCCTCAAAGCGCTCATTTTAATAAACCAAGAATTTGTGGCGTAATAAATCAATGGCTTATGACAGCGCCAACAAAACGGATAACTGTGTTTATATTTTTGTTTGGCGAAAAGAACTTGCGATTTTTCAAGCATTTCAATGATTTCTGGATTGGCGCTGTGAACATTTTTCCCAGCCAATTTATCCAGGCGCTTAATAAAATTACCCTGCTTATTAACGATGTGAAATTTAGGCAAATCAAATTTTTGCGCCAAATTGTAGTCATCTTCGCCATACATCACCGCTGTATGCACAATGCCCGTGCCCTCGTCAGTTGAAACAAAATCGCCGGCGACAACCGAAAAAATATCCTTGGTCTGATGTTTTAGAGGAATTGCCTTAAAAATCGGCTGATATTTTTCGCTTAGAAAATCCTTTCCAGTATAGGTTGCGATCGCTTTAAAATCACAACCTTTCAAGACCTTCTCTGCCAAATTTTTGGCTAAAATCAATTTTTCATTTCCCACTGCCACCTTGACATATTCAATCTCTTTACCCACTGCCAACGCCACATTCCCCAGCAAAGTCCAGGGCGTGGTTGTCCAGACCAAAAAATAAGTGTCGGGATTTTTTACGATTTGAAATTTTACAAAAACAGACATATCTTCCACATCCCGATATTCCTGCGCCACTTCGTGGCTTGACAGCGCGGTGCCGCAACGATAGCAGTAAGGCACCACTTTATGCCCTTCATATAAAAGCCCTTTATCCCAAATTTGTTTAATTATTCCCCATAATTTTTCAATGTATTCATTTTTATAAGTGATATACGGGTTTTCCATATCAACCCAATAGCCCAAGCGCTCGGTTGATTTTTCCCAGACCTTTTGATATTCGAAAACGCTTTCGCGGCATAATTGATTAAATCGTTCAATGCTTTTTATGCGATCGCTTGGAACCAAACATTCAATTTGATCTTTGCCAGAAATACCTAATTTTTTTTCTATCTCAATTTCCACTGGCAAACCGTGCGTATCCCAACCGGCTTGACGCAAAACCTGAAATCCCTGCATGGTTTTATAGCGACACATCACATCCTTAAAAGCGCGCGCCAACATATGGTGGATGCCGGGTTTACCATTGGCAGTTGGAGGACCTTCGTAAAAAACAAACCGTTTTTTTGGCGATCGCAAAGCAACTGACTTTTCAAAAATCTTTTTGTCGCGCCAAAAATTCAAGACCTCTTTTTCAATCTTTTTATAATCTGGTTTGGGGGTTAAATTAAACACTTTTACAAATTAAAATTTAAAATTAAGAAATAAGAATTTAAATAAAAAATAAAAATTATCTTTTACCTTTGATAGTCAAAATGCTTGCAGCGATCATTTTATTTTATTCATTACATTGCTCGATTAGTTTCTCTAGCTCTTTTTGATCACCAATTTTAGTCTCTTTAAATATATACAACCAATAAATAGTTTCTTTGGCGGATTTGTAGGCTAAGGACGCGGGATTCGCACCAGAATCAATTTAGCAGAGTCAATTTTACTTCTATTCAAGACGCGAGGAGCGGGGTGTGCCTTTAGGCACATAAGCGACGAGCAACACAGAAAAGGAGTAAAATTGACCTGCCCGAAGGGAAGTTAAAAAATGGCTGATTTCTTTATTGCTCCTCCTCGCAGTAGTTTCCAATTATTCCTTCGTCGGAGCGCTGCGAAATCATCTCATTTTTTAACTTCTAAACTTGACTCTGGTTCGAATCCCGCGTCCTAAGGGAAAAAAAATTAAAAAAACCTCTCTTAGTTCCTGAGCCAAATGCTTCTACAATATTGGCACCGATCGAAGTTGCCGATCTAATTAATTGCTTTAATAAAATTTGATTAATCGTGTTAAAATCTAGAGATTTGGCAAAATGTATTACATCAATTGAAAACTGAAAACATTTTTGTTTTAATAAATTTTTAGGATTATTATTTAATTTATTCATTTTTAATTCTGATTTCTTATTTTTTCTCTTTATCTAAAATCTCATTGACAATTTTGTCTGCCTCCTGATTCTGCTCTCTTGGTATATGCTTAAAATTAACCGTCAAACCCAGCGACATAATTTTTTTTTGAATCTGCCAAAATAACATTTTCAAACCCTCATTTTTTAGTTTAAATCTCCCGGAAAGTTGCTCAACAATCAATTTTGAATCAAGAAAAAAGTTAATTTGACGCGCTGATTTTTCTTGTTGCTCTAACCACAAAAGCGCCTGCAAAACCCCCTGATATTCGGCTTGATTATTGGTGGCGCGACCCAAAAACTTGCCAAACTCAGCGATTTTTTTTCCTTTTTTCCCTTTTTCAAAAACCACCACGGCGCAAGCAGCCGGACCGGGATTGCCCCGCGCCCCGCCATCCGTATAAATTTCAAATTCTGTTAACATGTTTTCACTTTACCCTAAAATGATAATTTGTTCAATGGAACAAAAAGACGCGCTGGAAAACGCATCTTTTTGCTTGTCCTGTTTTAGAATAATAAAAGGTATTAAACCCCAGAGCAAGCTCTGGACTCCCAAATAACTCGCTTTGCTCGTTATTTTGTTCCGCAGCCAGCTGACCTGATTTCGGCTGTTGTGAACCAAAGGGCATGAGGTAATCCGCCCCGATTTTCATCCACTTTCCTGTTTAATAGAAGGTCGTTCATTGGAAAGCAATGGGTAAATTAATGGAAATTTTTCCTAAGTCCTTAATTGGCATCTTAGCTGAAACATCCAAAATTTCAATACCCAAAAGTTGACCTTTTGCGTCAATATCCATCAAGGTGCCTTTATTGATTTCAATGGTCTTCTTAATTTTCCCTTTTTGAAATCGAAGATAAAAGGCATCCGCTTTTTCATCAAAAGAAAGTTCCATTCTTTACCTCCAGTAGGTAGTAATAATTATTTTTGATTTATTTTCTTCAATGTAAATCACCACCAAATTTTTGTTTTTAATCTTCTTCTGAATTAATTTTTTATTAGCATAACCGGACAAGGATTTGTCAGGAAAGATTATTGCTTCTTTAACATTTTTTTCACTAATTCCTCGTTCTTTTAATCGAGCCCGGGCATGCTTGGTAAAAACTATCTCCACACCTCTCCTTGGATTCTTTGATTACATCTATATTTTATTCAATTCTATTTTCGCAAATATAAAAAAGCTTGTCAAGCCATGCACTGATCCTGTCAGCGCAATATAGTAATGTCACATTAATTGCAAAATAGAAATGTCACATTCTTTCCACTAAGATAAAGAAAAAATAACTTAGTTGGGAGGATA
>VMGK01000005.1 GCA_007376535.1 Candidatus Berkelbacteria bacterium Licking1014_7
CTCGGCTTTGGGATTTTATCGGGGTGGTACTTTACCCACCGCTTATTTGCAATGGGATTCTGTTAATGGCAGATTTAATCTTAATATGCCTTTGAATGTGACTGGTTTGATTCAGGGATCAGGGGGATTGACTATCAGTGGAGCCATCAGCGGAGCTACTACCATGGGAATGTCAGGCGCTCTCTCTGGAGCCACCACGGGAAGTTTCTCAACCTCCATTACCAGCCCTCTTGTTTTAGGCGGAACCACTACCACTTCTGATCTCTCTCTTCAGACCACCTCTGGGGTAGGAGCGACAGGCGCTGATATGCACTTCTTGGTGGGCAATAACGGAGCGACCGAGGCGATGACGATATTAAATTCCGGCAACGTCGGCATCGGGACGACGGGGCCAGATCGCAAGCTGGACGCCTTAGATGCCTCCAATCCCCAAATTCGGCTAACTACTACTGACGGCACGGTCTATGCGGATCTGCAAAACAGCGCCATCTCTTTGCTTGCTCTTTCCGGCTCAACTCTTTCCGCTTCGTCAGGTGCTGTTTACGGTCTTAACTTTACCCCCAATTTTTCATCCCTTTCCGGCACCGCCGGCTACACCGCTCTTTTTGTCAATGCCACCGACGGCGCTGGTAGCGGAACAGAAAATCTAATGGATTTGCAGGTGGGGGGAAGCAGTAAGTTCAGTGTTGATAATACTGGGCGCGTGAATATTGCCCCCGGAGTGCGATTAGCATTTAATCAGGGAGGTAGTGAATCATATATACAAGAATCAGGAAGTAATCTTTATATGCGAGCTTATGCAAATTATTATTTATCAACAGAACAAGGAAGCGGGCAGAGATTTATTCTTACAAATATGGGTATAGACGCAGCTGAAAATTCCGTAATCCGTCAGGGAATAGTTATCAATGAAAGCGGAGTAGATTCAGACACCCGCATCGAAGGCGACACTAACGCAAATTTGTTTTTTGTGGACGCTTCATTAGATAGCATATTCATCGGCGATGGAGGAACTACCAATTACGCTAAATTCGGCACCACCGGCGCGCTCACACTAGCTGGCTCGGCGGCAACCATCGCCTCCTCCGGCGCTAATCTTGGATTGGCGCCCGCCTCTGGCTACGGCGTTACCGGCGCGGTGACGCTCAACACCGCCACCGGCGACGAGGTCGCTTACAGTTTGGCGACCACTATCAATAAAGCCACCTCCGGCAACTATACCGGCATCAAATTAAATGTTACCGAAACCAGCGCTCCCGGCATCGCCGACAAGTTAATTGATCTACAAGTCGCCGGCGTAAGCAAGTTCTTTGTTGATAACGCCGGCGCGGTTAGAATCGCCAATAGTCAATGGTTCTCATCAGTTGATAACATTGGCACTGGCTTTATCAATATGTTCAGAGTCAATACCAGCGACCAGATAGAAGTCGGCGCGGCGCTGTCTATGGCAGGCGGATTAGAATTTGCCGAAGATAGCGGCGTGGTTACGGCAATGGATATGCCTGTCTCTGCCACTCCTGCCGCCGGCACGGAAATGAGTTATGTTTTTCGTCTTGACGCCACCAACATCTTCAAAATTTACTCCGAGAGTAATGGAGCGGGTGGGATACAGAACGCCGCCACGGTCTTTACTGTTTTGCGACCTTTGACCGCGGATTTGGCGAGCGGCGACGGTTTGACAATCACTGGCGCAACGGCTGGCGAATTAACCGCCGCTTCCGGCGCGCAAAACTTTTTGAAAATCGCTCCCTTCATCAATCAATCCGGCACTGCTGGCTATACTGCCCTACTCGTCAATTCTACCGAAACCCTTACTGGTTCTGGAACTAAAAATCTTTTGGACCTTCAAGTCGGCGGGGTCTCTAAATTTTCCGTGGACAATGCTGGTAATATGACCGCTGCTGGTTCCAAAGCCGGTTATGTGGTGGATGTGTTTATCAATGGTTCAGGACAGACATTGAGCCGCGGACAGATTGTCAAACTCAAAGGCACAGCAGTCACCAAATTTATCGGCAATAGCGGTAAAATTCCGGTGCCAGAAATCACATTGGCGGACAGCGACGACGATCCGATGGTGTTGGGAGTGGTGGATAGCCGACGGACTGGCGACAGCGGCGGGACAAATAAAGACGAAAGCATTCCAGCCGGCGAGATGGTTTCAGTGGTAACGTTGGGCGCTTATAATTTTGTCAAAGTGGATGCCGGCAGTAAAGCGATTGCGGTCGGCGACTATTTGAAATCGTCCAGTAATCCGGGATACGCAACGCGGGCAGACCAGCCCAAGCAGAGTTATACTTTTGGTCGCGCGCTCGGCGCTTGCCCTAAAAACACCACCTGCGAGATACCGGTTTTGATTTTAAGATAGACAACAAACTTCATTCTTAAATCTGTAGAGCAATGATTATCAACCTGGCGCTTTTTGTGTTGTCAACCGTTGGCTTCGGCGTTCAGCAAATTTACGCCGGTGTCTGAGGTATAAATAATGTCTAAAACAATTCTTTTTGTTGACGGTTCGAATTTATACGGTGGTTTCACAGAGATATTAAAACCGGGAGAATATTTTGATTTTTCATCTTTTCTTAAGATTATGGAAAAAGATTTCAAAATAGATCAAGTAAATTTTTACGGCACCTATATGCGAATAGATAAAAGAAAATCAAAAGAAATTCATAAATTATCGGTTATGGCTCAGAAAGCGTTTTTTGACAGCGCCAAAAGAAATCCTAAGGTTAAATTTACCAAAGGGCATTTTTCGGGTTTTGGCAAAGAGAAAGCAGTGGATGTGAAACTGGCGGTTGATATAGCAGTCGGCGCGGCGAGGAATGAATATAAGGAGGCGATTATAATGACAGGAGACGCTGATTTTATCTATGCGGTTCGGACCGCAAAAAACGAAGGCAAACCAGTGCATTTGGCGGCGTTTTGCACTCGCTTTCCATACGGAATGTTTTTTTCCGCAGATCAAAAAATCGTTTATGATTTTGGCAGATATTTTAAGAAACACATTTTGCCTAACCTGAAATTCAAGCCCAAGAACCTGATTATTAAAGAAATCAGCCCGAAAATTAAAATTAAAGTGATAAAATGAAGAACCCGACACTTTGTGCCGGGTATGTTGTTTATAGTATAATAAATTAAATTAATGCTGTCAAGAGGGAGTTATCCACAGAAAATAATCTCAAATGATAAAACTATAATATCAATTTTCAAAATTATCTTGTTTGAAACATTGATAATTGAAACATTGTAAATTCAATGCCTGCCCGCCATAATTGCCTGAATGGAACACGAATGAATAATTCGAGTGGAATATCAAGCAATGAAGGTGGGAAAATTGAGAATTGAAAATTGAATTCAAGATTTTAAACTTTACATTGTCATTTTGAGATTTGAATTTTGAGATTTGAATTTGAGATAGATTTATGAAAAATTTCAACAAAAAACTCATTTTGTTCATTCTGGCGCTTTTTGTGTTGTCAACCGTTGGCTTCGGCGTCCAGCAAATTTACGCTTCGTTTTTGCGCGTTTCAAATTTGAATAAAG
Source organism: Candidatus Berkelbacteria bacterium Licking1014_7 (assembly GCA_007376535.1). Lineage (GTDB taxonomy): Bacteria > Patescibacteriota > UBA1384 > GWA2-35-9 > CG2-30-39-44 > VMGK01. Next base: position 3,544 of record VMGK01000005.1, read on the forward strand.
GTTTAGTCGGGCAGTGGGATTTGTCAAAAGAGAGTATGAAGTCGGCAACTGTTTTTGGGGACAGAACCCCTTACGGAAACAACGGCACTTCGGCAAACACTCCCACCCTTACCACTGACCAAAAAGGTCAGGCGAACAAGGCTTTGAGCTTTAATGGGACGAGTGATTATGTGGGAACTGGGACGAAAGTGTTATCTTCTTTCACTGCCATTACTGTAAGTGCTTGGGTTAAGTTTAATACAACCGCAAATTATGACGGTTGGGTTAATCAGTGGGGGTCAGGCGTCTATAATGGATATGCTCATAGGATTTCAGATTCAGCCCCATATAAACAATACTTTGAGGTAAGTATAAACGATGAGAATCATGCTATTGGCGCTACGACTTTATCTACAGGAACTTGGTATCATCTTGTCGGGACGTGGACTAGCGGAGATAATGTTAGGGTTTATCTTAATGGAACATTAGATGGTACAAGCGCAACTGTGAAGACAGGAACTATTACGCCAAACAAAAATTTTGGAATAGGTTTCCTGCAATGGAGTGGAGCGAACCCTGCGAACTATCACAACGGCTCCATTAACGATGTGCGTATATACAATCGGGCGTTGACCCAAACCGAAATCACCCAACTTTACAATCAATACGCTCCCAAACTCCAAGTCAACTCTTTAAGCAAAGGACTTGTCGGGCAGTGGAAACTCTCGCAGGCAAGCAAAAAAGGAACATTATACGGCGACTCCACCCCTTATTCCAACGACGGAACACCAGTAGGCACAACCCCCACCACCGACAGGCACGGACAAAGCAATATGGCTTTAAGTTTTAATGGGACGAGTGATTGGGTGGATTTAGGAAATTTTTTAACGAATTGGCAACCACAAAGTATTTATACATTATCAGTTTGGTTTAAAACTACACTATCAGGTACAAACCAAGCAGTATTTGGTAATTTACAAAGTGGAGCACATGGCTATATTATTAGGATGCAAAATGAATCTATTTCTTATACTGTCTATGGTAGTGGAGTCAACGGAGTATCTGCTTCAGCAAACTGGGTTAATATCCCAGATTCTAATTGGAATCATCTAGTCGTAATTGGAAATAATAAGGTTTTTAGTTTTTATCTAAATGGAAATCTCGTTCCAATAACTTCAAATAATTTAGTAGATGCTTCTTATACAGTGGGTGCTACACAAAGCACTAGAATAGGAGATGCATGGGTTTTTAAATTTACCGGCTCCATCTCCGATGTCCGCATTTACAATCGGGCGTTGAGCGCCGCTGAAATTTTGCAGTTGTATAATTTGTACTAATCCTCATCCTTTCACCTAACCCAATTTTACGACACGGAGTGTCGTAAATCGTATTTTCATTTTTTAACGAGGCTCCATCTCCTTGACCCGTTAGTAGTGTTCCGCACTACTTTACGGGTCGATGTCCGCATCTACACCCTGTGAAATTTGTAAATTTTTGAAGATAAGATGAAATTTTATTATACTTATATCCTTAAAAGTATAAAAGACAATAAATTGTATACTGGTTCAACAAAAAATTTACAAGAACGATTTGAGCAACATTGTAAGGGAAAAGTTTTTTCAACTAAGCATCGCAGACCATTAGAATTGATATACTATGAAGCTTGCTTAAATGAAAATGATGCTCGTCGCAGAGAAAGAGTATTCAAATCTTACAGAGGTAAAATGTTTATAAAAAGAAGGCTCAAATCGTATTTCACAGGGTAAAATCGCGCCCTCATCGCCGCCGAAGTCCAACAACTCTACAATTCCTACTAATCCCATTATTCTCTTAAACTTTTATACTCTTACACTTTGAAACTTTACCCTTGTATACTATGAACCCATTGCAAATCTCTCCAATCTACTACAATATGCCACATTTGGCTACAAAATACTCATCGTTCGTCATCGTCCGCCTTGGCGGATGCTTCCTCTTCCGTCTCAGTGATGAGCAATCTCGCCGAGGGTTTTGAGCGCGGAACGCGCGAAGATCAAATTTATTTTTACTATATCGCCAAAGCATCAGCCGGTGAAGTTCGTTGTCAGCTTTACATCGCGTATGACCAGAATTTCATTACAAAACAAGAATTAGACGATAACCTTACTCTTTGCAAAAAAACTTCCGCCACAATTTACCGCTTCATTGAGAGTGTAAAAGTTTCAGAGTATAAGGGTTTAAAGTTCAGAAAACCGATTAGAATTTTGGAAAAATTATGACAAACCCAAATTACGGCACTTAATTCCTACCGAATATCGTGATAAGATATTAAAGAAAGGTAAAAACTCTTAAACAGGAAAAGGGGAAGGAGAGATAGATCTACTTGGTCTTGAAATTGTAAATAGAACTGGTGGCGGAGTTGGCGCTGCTGTCTTGCGAAACGATCTTAAAATAATATACGGTGGCGCTATTGAGATTGGCAAGCGTCAAAGAGTGGTTAGTAAATCCAGTTGTTTCTGTGACGGTTTTGGCATTAAGCGTGGTATTAATCAGTCCGTATTGGATATAACTTTGGCTAGGTTTGTCTGTTGTAAAACTAATTATGGCGGAGTTGGCAGTGGCTGAAACCAAGATATTGGAAATTTTAGGACCACTAGTATCAGGAGATACCAAAAATTTTATTTGTTTGTAAGCGGACGCCCCATTTTTATCAAAAGCAAAAGCGGTTAAAGTATGTTCTCCGACTGATAATCCATTCACATTGTAGGCGAGAGAGTAGGGGCTTGATGTGGCTTTGCCTATTTCAATATTATCAATTGAAAACGCCACTTCCCTGATTTCAAAATGCGCAGACGCAGATGCGGAAAAAACGGTTTCGCCTGTGGTCGTAGAATTTTCAGTCGGCGCAATTATTTCCATCACCGGCAATTTGTCTAACGAATTATACATATCGTCTTTTTCAGTCGGCGGCTGGTTGTCCATTCCTCGTTCAGCCGCCCACGCCAAAACCGGTCCCTCCCAGTTGCTGTTTTGCGGTTTTTCCGAGTGAATTTCTGTGTATAATTTTTCCTCAATTACTTCTTTAGGGGTAAATTCAGTGGCTAATTTACCATTTAATTTATTGATTTTAACCCGAATATGAATGTCGTCTTTTTTATCTGGCGCCTGCCAAGAGGTAAAAATGTCCTTGATAATTTCCGGTGAATCAGCGGTAGGAAGTTTGTTGGATAATTTGTCAACTTCTATTTCGCGAATGCCCGACGGCTGATCAAAGCCCTTATTTTCTTTAGACAGCAGAAAACTTTTCATAAAAGCATTCCAAATCGGCGCGGCCACCACTGATCCGTCCGCGCCTTTTTTCATTCCGTCATTATTAGTATTTCCCACCCAGACAGCGGTTGAAATTTGCGGGGTATAACCCACAGTCCAGGCATCGTGAAACTCTTGAGTGGTGCCTGTCTTGACTGCCACTGTCTTGCCCGGAATGCTTAAATTATTGGTAAATCCAAAGACAGCGCCGCGGGCGTGATTGTCTGATAAAATATTGTTGATTTGGTAAGCGATTTGCGGATCAAGCACTGGTTTTGTTTCAAGATTTTCTGTCTTAAATTCTTCAAGTATTTTTCCGTTGTCGTCCTCGACTTTTAGTATGCCGGTGAGGGGCGCTTTTTTTCCTCCATTGGCAAAGACGCTAAAGGCGCCTGCCATTTCAATCGGTTTGACTTCGCCGCCGCCTAACACCAGAGAAAGTCCGTATCTGTCGGGTTGGGTTAAAGTGGTAATTCCCAAATCCGCAGCGGTTTCCAGCGCTTTTTTAACGCCGACTAACCCCAATGTTTTGACTGCGGGAATGTTCAGAGAATTAGCCAGCGCCAAGCGCATTGAGACCGGACCGCGCTTGGAGCCGTCATAATTGTTGGGTACATAACCGCCGCCAAAATCAGTCGTAAGGTCAAAAAGAGTAAAAGCTGGGTTGTATTTATCTTTGAAAGCAGTGGCGTAGACGATGGGCTTAAAAGACGAGCCCGGTTGGCGATTAGAAGTGGTGACATTTACCTGCCCATCAATGTCATCGTTAAAATAATCGCGCGAGCCCACCATTGCCAGCACTTGTCCAGTGCTGGGGTCAATGGCGACCAGAGCGGCATTGTTGGCGCCATAGCGGTCTAATTTTTTACTGCCGGCTTCAATTGCGTCTAACGCTTTTTTTTGCGTATCAATATCTAATGTGGTGGTGACTTTCAGCCCGCCTTCTTCAACCATTTTTTCTCCATATTTTTCAGCCAGATATTCACGAATATAAAAAACAAAATGAGGAGCGATTAATGACTCGGACAGGGGGGTAAAGGTGATTTTGGCTTGCCGGGCTTTTTCCGCTTCATCTTTGGTGATATAGCCCAATTTTGCCATTTTTTCTAAAACCAGATCTTTTCGTTTGAGCAGTTTGTCTTTGTTAGCGCCATAAGGCGAGTAAAAAGTGGGCGCTTGCGGAAGCGCGGCAAGAGTGGCTGATTCTTCAAGTGTTAGATTTTTGGCGGGCTTGCCAAAATATTTACGGGACGCGGCTTCAATCCCATAAGCGGTTGAGCCATAAGGAATTTCATTTAAGTACATTTCTAAAATTTTGTCTTTGGAGTACATCATTTCCAATTCTAAAGACAGGATGAGTTCTTTAATTTTGCGCGAATAGGTTTTTTTCGGATTCAGAAGCGCGTTTTTGACATATTGTTGGGTAATGGTGGAGCCGCCTTGGGTAAAGCGCGATTTGCCAGTTAAGTTGTAATAAATGGCGCGAAAAACGCCGGAAAAATCTAATCCGCGATGCTGATAAAAATCTTGGTCTTCAATGCTAACCGCAGCTTTTTTAACATAGTCGGGAATTTGGTCGGACGGAATAATCATCCGTTGTTTTTCGCCAGAAATAGCGTATAAAAGTTCGCCGTTTCGGTCAAGTATTTGGGTGGACTGCGCAGATTTTAGGGTTTTAAGTTTGGAAATGGCTGGCAGATCTTTGGAATACCAGACGAAAAGAACAACAATTGTCACAAAAAATCCCAGCGCCACTTTGCCGAAAAGTTTTAACCAGCCCCTGAATCCTAATTTTTTGAGTTTGCGCCAGATCCTGTGGGGATTTCTAAGGTGGTTGATATGGCGCTTTATTCCGTGAGAAATTCCTAATGGGTTGAAAAGTCGTTTAATAAATTTCATGATAAAATTCATATTAAATTAAAATTAAGAATGCAGAATGAAGAAATTAAATTATAATTAAGAAATTTTTGATTTGCCTGCCCTGCCAGAATGAAATCTACCGCGCCCGCCAAAGTGAAATCTAATTTGAGAAGACCTGCCCGCCATCGCTATCGCTCAGGCGATTAGCAGGCGGGGGAATTATCACCTAATTCTGGAAGAGATTGAATGCGGGCGGGGTTATTTCAATTCTTAATTCTTCATTTTTATTTCTTATTTTGCATTTGCATTATAGCATAAAATGGATTACAATAAAATAAAATAAAGCAATCTCAAATCTCAAATTTCAAAACATTAAAAAGATTTAAGAATATAGAATAATCCTAATTATACGACTGACGCAAAACTACCTTTTTATATTTTCTTGGATAATCGCTAAAAGCAATCTCAAAATCCAAATCTCCCGCCCGCCATCGCTAGCGCTCAGGCGCTTAGCGGGCAGGCAAATCTCAAAGTGTAATGCAATGTCTAAAATAAAGGGGATTAAACCGCATTTTCAAATATTCCATATCAATTTTCAATGACACAATTTTCAGATATTCCTGTTTGTTACATTGAAACATTGTAAATTCAATGCCTGCCCGCCATAATTGCCTGAATGGAACACGAATGAATAATTCGAGTGGAATATCAAGCAATAAAGGTGGGTAAATTGAGAATTCTAAATTGTAAATTGAATTCAAAGTTTTAAGAATAATATGAGTAAATTAACAGCGAAAATTAGCGATTTATTGACCCGCGGAGTTTCAGAAATTATTGTTAAGCGCGATTTGGAAAAGCAACTTTTATCCGGGAAAAAATTAAGAATTAAACTTGGGCTTGATTCAAATATTCCTGATTTGCATTTGGGGCACGCAGTCAATCTGAGAAAATTGCGCGCGTTTCAGGACTTGGGGCATCAAGCGATTTTGATTCTGGGCGATTATACCGCCGCGATTGGCGATCCGTCTGGACAAGATAAAACCAGACCGGCGGTTGATGTTTGCCAGACAAAAAAAAACGCGCGGGAATTTTTGAGGCAAGCCGGCAAAATTTTGGATAAAAATAAAACCGAGGCGCATTGTAATTCCGAGTGGTTTTCTAAAATGAGTTTTTTGGATGTTTTGAATTTGGCGTCCAAAATGACAGTTAAGCATATTTTGAGTCATGACACATTCAGACGAAGAATTAAAAAAGACCAGCCATTTTTTATGCACGAGTTGATGTATCCTTTGATGCAGGGTTATGATAGCGTGATGGTGGCTGCTGATGTGGAGTTGGGCGCCAGCGAGCAGAAATTTAATTTGCTTTCTGGCAGGCGGTTGCAGAGGGCATTTGGGCAAAAAGAGCAAAATATTTTGATGATGAGGTATTTGATTGGCACAGACGGAAAAGAAAAAATGTCTAAGACACTTGGTAATTTTATCTCTTTGCGCGACAGCGCCAGCGAGATGTACGGAAAAATAATGTCAATTCCAGATGTATTGATGCGTGAGTATTTTGAATTATGCGCTGATTTGGAAGTTGGGGAAATTGACAAGTTGATGGTTTCAGCCAAAACAGAGCCCAAAAAAGTTAAAGAACGATTGGCTGGCGAGATTGTTAAAATGTATTATAGTGAAAAAGATGTTCAATTGGCAAAGCAAGAATTTGATAATGTTTTTGGCGCGGTTAGCGGCGCTCCCAGCAAAATTCAGGAAGTTGGTCTGGGCGCAAAAAAAATTGTCTTACTGGGCGCGTTGGTGAAAACCGGTTTGGTTTTGTCGCGCTCCGAAGCGCGCAGATTAGTCGTCCAGGGCGGGGTGAAAATTGATCAGCAAAAAGTTGATGATGTCAATTTGATAATTGATTTGTCGCGTCCGAAAATTTTGCAAGTGGGAAAAAGGAAGTTTGTTAGGATTAAAAGTTGATATTTTAAAATTGGAAGTGAAATGGCAATAAACCCAAGTAAAGAATGCCGAGGGCAAAGCCCGATGATTCTTTACTTATATTTTGAGGTATAATTGATTTTCAGCACGCCCGCCCACTTGCATTCAATCTCTTACAATATCCTGTCAAATCCTAAATTATACAATGTCAAAGTCCAAAATCCAAAGACCAAATCAAATCCTAATGATTCAATGTCAAAGTCCAAATTTTTTGACATTAAGATTTTGGATTTTGGTATTCATTTGGCATTTGGAACAATTTGGATTTTGACATTTATTTGCCTGCCCCGTAAAATTTCTTAATTGCCTGCCCCGTAATCCGCCTCAGGCGGATGTGCGGGGTAATTTAATTTCTTCTCCGTCAGCTGACGGACTTCATCCTTAATTCTTATTTAATTTTGTAATAAAAAAAATATGCCAAGCAGTGGTGGGTCAAAAACCCCGGATTTTAATCCATGCGTAGTTGATTGTATGTCTTTGTTTGTTGTAGGCATATTAATCATTGTAGGGATATTAAAAATAATTTTATAGAGATGGATTTAGTTAAAAAAGTTATAGATGGAGCAGTTTTAAGATTGTACAAGTTGCGATCGCAAAAATATTCCTTGGATTATAAAGAGCAATTTGGCGATTTGTCTACTAATCTTGCGTTTGTTTTGTCGTCGCAAATTAAAGATGCGCCACAAAAAATTGCGATCGCAATTAAACAAAAAATTGAAAAAGAAAAATTTTTTGAAAAAGTTGAAATCGCTAACGCTGGATTTTTAAATTTCACTTTATCAGGCGACACGATAATGAAAATGCTTGAAAGCGAAAATTTTAATCATTCAAAAAAAAGCGATCGCAAAAAAATACAAATTGAATTTATTAGCGCTAATCCAACCGGACCGCTTACTCTTGGCAACGCGCGCAATGCTTTTACTGGCGACGCGATCGCAAAAATTTTACGTTGGTCAGGACAAGATGTTCAGACCGAATATTATGTCAATGATATGGGGAATCAGATTGAGACGCTGGGGGAATCAGTAATAAATTCAAAACTCAAAACGCAAATGTCAAAACCACCCCTAAAAAATCAAAAATTTTATGTTGGAGAATATATTGAAGAAATAGGCAAAAGGATTAACGGGAAAAATGTGCAACAAATAGGGGAGCGGGGAGCAAAAATTATTTTACAGGATTATATAAAACCGCTGATTAAAAAATTAAAAATACATTTTGATCGTTGGCAAAGTGAAAAAGCATTACATCAAAGGTACGACATTGAACAAGAGGTTGAAAAATTGCGATCGCAAAAATTTATCCAAGAAAAAGAAGGCGCGCTTTGGTTTTTGACTAAAAAATTTGGCGACGATAAAGATCGGGTGCTCAAGAAAAAAAATGGGCAGTGGACATATTTGGCGTCTGATCTTTTGTATTTGATTGACAGAAAAAAGAGGGGATTTGATAAAATTATCATTCTTTTAGGCGCTGATCATTCTGGTTATATCAAACGAATTTTGGCTTTGGGGCAGTCGTTGGGTTTTAAAAAAGATCAAATAAAAATTTTAATTTGTCAGTTGGCGCGGATTAAAAAAGGCGAGAAAAGTTTGAGAATGAGCAAACGCGCTGGCAATGTGATATACTTAGACGAGTTAGTTGGTAAAGTCGGGCTGGATGCGAGCCGATATTTTTTCTTGGAAAAAAATCCTAACACTCATCTTGATTTTGACGGGCAAAAAGCGCTGAAAAGGGATTTGACCAATCCGGTTTATTATATTCAATATGGATATGTTAGAGCGCAAAGTATTTTGCGCAAATGTCAAATTTCAAATATCCCTGCCCCGAAGCAAGCGGGGAAATATCAAACAAATTTCAAATCCCAAATTCTAAATTCTCAAGAAAAGCGGTTGGCTTTGAAAATTTTAGCCTTACGCCCTGCCCTGTCCGACATATCCCAGACTTTAGAGATTTACCGGTTGCCTCATTTGGCGCTGGATTTGACGCGCGCGTTTAGTAATTTTTACGAAAAAGAAAGAGTGATTGATGGCGAAACAGTAAATCCGCTGAATTTGTTGCTTACTCAAAAATTTTATACATCTATTGATTTGCTTTTAGACATGATGGGAATTTCCAAACCGGAAAAAATGTAAGGATCACGACTGACACAAAAACTTAAATGTTAGTCCTTTTATATTTTCTTGGATAATCGCTTCTCAGCACGCTCGTCGCCCCAGCACGGCTCCTCGCTCGTCCTCGCCTCGCTCGGTCGCCGCGGCGAAAAAAACAAGGATTATCTAAAGTATAAAATTGGGGTTTCAGGATCTGCCAAAGACAATTGCGCGCCCGGTGCGTTTAAGAAAGCGTATGAAGTTGGTCGTGAAGTGGCGCGCCAAGGCGCGATATTGGTCAACGGCGCGACAACTGGTATTCCGCAAAAAGCGGCCGAGGGCGCCAAACATGCCAACGGATTGGTGATTGGGATTTCGCCCGCGGTTTCTAAAAAAGAGCATTTGAGAAAATATAAACTACCGATTGATTATTGTGATTTGATTATGTATACCGGTATGGATTACGCGGGTAGAAATTTTTTGTTTATTCGCTCAACTGACGCCACAATTTATATTTGCGGACGGATCGGCACCTTAAACGAATTTACCATTGCTTTTGAGGATAATAAACCAATTGGGATTTTAACCAATACTGGCGGCACAACCGAAGAAATTGCGGATTTGCTACGTGTGGCAAAGCGCGGAAAAGGCAAAATTGTCTGGGACGACGAGCCAAAACGATTAGTGGAAAAAGTGATAGAGATGATTAGGGAGAACGAGAATCATCATTAATAATCTCAAATCTCAAAATTGCTCCGCCATCTGGCGGAAGCTTTCGGGGAGATTTACTTTTTGCTTTTTAATATAGATTTTATGACCATAAAATTCCTTGGCGCTAATCGGGAAGTGACCGGGTCCTGTTATTTATTAGAAAACAAACAAAAATCAAAAATTCTAATTGATTGCGGATTTTTTCAAGGCGGAGATAAAAGTCAAGCGCGCAATCGGCAGAAATTTAATTTTAAGGTACAAGAGATTGATGCGGTTTGCATCACCCACGCGCATCTTGATCATATTGGCAGGTTGCCAAAATTGGTAAAAGATGGCTATCACAAAATGATTTACGCTATTGCGCCGACGATTGATTTGTCTCGGTTGGTGCTCGAAGACACGGTTAAAATCGCGCAAGAAGAATTTCGCCATACCGGCGAGCATAAGATTTTTGACGAATATGATGTGGTGCGAGTAATGGGATTATTTTCTGCGGCGGAATATAATAGGTTGTTTGAGCCAGCGCCTGGTTTTAAGGTTCGGTTTAGAAATGCCGGGCATATTTTGGGCTCGGCGTTTTTAGAAATTGAAGCCGATAATAAAAAGTATATTTTTTCCGGCGATCTGGGAAATCCTGATATGCCATTGCTTCTGAGCGCGAGCGCGCCGGCGCCAGCAGATGTTTTGGTGCTTGAGTCAACTTATGGATCTGTGGTGCATGAAAGAGGGGTTTCTCGTACCGTAGAATTGCAAGAAGCGATTGAGCAAACCATAAAAAATCGCGGCGTCTTGATGATTCCCGCTTTTGCTTTGGAGCGGACGCAAGAAATACTTTTAGCCATCAATGGCCTAGTGGAAAACAAAAAAATTCCTCACGTGCCGGTTTTTTTGGATAGTCCGATGGCGATTTCTGCGACTGAAATATATAAACGATACGCAAAAACCCATTTTAGTCGAAAATCATTACAGGATTTGTTGGTTGATAGGGATTTATTTGATTTTGAAGGTTTTAAGTATTGCGATACAGTCGAGCAGTCAAAACAGATTAATCACACCCCGTCACCCAAAGTGATTATTGCTGGTTCGGGAATGATGGAGGGGGGCAGGATTTTGCATCACGCCAAAAGGTATTTATCCGATCCACGGTCAACTTTGCTTTTTGTTGGCTATCAGGTAGCCGGCACGCTCGGCAGACAACTTTTTGAAAAAGCCCGTCGTGTTTTTATCCATGGCGAGCGGATAGCGGTGCACAGCCGAATTAAGTCCATCGGGGGATTGAGCGCGCACGCGGACAGTATTGATTTGGTAAAATTTGCTGAAAAAACGAAGACAAGTTTGCGAAAAATTTACCTGACGCACGGGGAGTTAGAACGGGCGCGAGGTCTCAGAAAAACTTTGTTAAAATCAGTTAAAGCAGAAATTGACATTCCAAAAATGGGAGAGATGGGGGAATAATCGCAAAATTCACATAAGATACAAGAAACAAGATACAAGATACAAACAATATTCAAAATTCAAAATCAAAACAATTCAAAATCCAAAAATATTTTTGACTTAAGATGATAGAATATAGATTTAAGAATGTCCGCCATCTGGCGGATTAGAAGTTAGAATGCGGGGGGTTTTATTCTTTATTCTACATTCTTGATTCATTCATAAATCTTGAATCTTACTTCTTGAATCTTTTTGAAAATTGTGTCATTGAAAATTCGTAATTAGAAATTTTATTTCATCATTCCTCACAAATCCACCTCATAGCCATTTCCATCGGCTAAAATCCAGACCTTTTTACCTTTGTGATCCACTTGGAAACAAGTGGGTTTTTTGATTGCGGGAGGAAAAAGATATTGTTTTAAGTAATTGCCGTCTTTGTCAAATTCTAAAACGCGCGCTTTGGTTTGGTCTAAAATATAAAGTGAAGAAATGGATTCAGCTGTGTAGATATCAATCGGATTGGATAAATCATCAAACGTTTTGGGTAGATTTTTAAGTCGAAAATCAGTGGCCGCGCCCTTGCTAATTTTCAGGACTTTATTTGGTAAAAGCGCGTAAATAGAATTGTCAATCGTAAGCGCGACTGCTTTTGACATCTGGTTTGCCAGCGCCGAGCCAGTGTAGGAGACCGGGTCTTGATAATTATTTTCGTTTTTGTTAAATTTCCAGATTTTCGCATCTTTTGCTGAAAACGCGTAAATATTGTCGGCAAAAATATCAAAATCAATCAGCGCGCCAGTTTTATTTTGAGGGAGATTAAGAGCGATTAGCCGTTCGTCCTCAGCATTGAAATTGTAAATTTCTCCGGCCTGAGTTAAAAGGTAAAAATGGCGATCGTCAAATTTGATAAGGTCTTGCCATTTGCCAGCAATGGATGGAATTTCTTGCTTTTTACCAGATAAGATATTGATTTTTATAATTTTTTCATTTTCCAAAAGAAAGGCAGAGCCCTGAAAGGTGAACATTTTTTCACCTTTTAAGTCCGTGGCAAAGGGCGTCAAATTGAAATATCTTTTTGTCTGAGTGATTGAGTCGGCTTGATTGCTGGCTTGGCTGATAATTTTTTCCGCTTCGGTTTTGTACTCAGAGTTTTGAATTTTTTGCGCCAAATTTATCGCGTTTTCAAAAAGTTCAGTTGCAGTTTGCTTATCAGATAAAATTAAAGCGGATTTTCCTTCATCTAATTTTTTTTGCGCTTGGGATAGTGTCTCGGACTTTTGTTGGCTGGCAAGTTTTTGCGCTTGTTTTTTTCTTTGCACGCTGATAGAAACGATTAAAACGAAAATCAGTGTTACGGCGCATATCACAATCATTAACGGTCGTTTTTTGCTGGATGAGTAATTTTTTCTAAAAAAATACCAAGCATTGTCGATTTTGATAATTACTTTTTTAATTGTTTGGTTGGCGGTTCTGACAATTTTTTTTGCGCTTGATGTATGCTCATTTCTGTAATCATTGATGGTATAAATCGAGCGACCGATAAATGAATCGTTTTTGGTTGACGCGATTTCTGCCCCGTCCTTTTTAATTTTAACTAAATTATCTCCAATAAATTTTTTGGCGCCGCCGCCGGTTTTTTGAATGATGGGTTTGGCTTTTTGAAAATATTCGCGCGATAATTGCCGAGAACGGTCTGACGCGGTTTTTAGAAATTTTTTACTTTGGGGAAGGTAGCGCGTTTTTGTCTTATTGATGCTGGCTTTGAGGTACTGATGGGTGTTTTGTCCGGTTTTCTTAACCCAGGGCAAAATATATTTTTTAGAAAATTTTATTGCTTGGCTCAACGCTGAGGCGGATTGTTTATCAACCGTCAGTTGAATATCTTGCACGGCTTGGTTTTCTACCGGGATTTCGACATTAAGAGTAAAAAAAGCGATCGCTTTGTCGCGCGTTTTTTTGAAGAAAGTAAAAATGTTTTCGCCTGCTTCAATAAAGTTTTGATTTGCGAAAAATTGCTTGACGATTTGCGAGGATAAGTGATTAAGCGCTTGAGAGTTGGCAAAAATTAATAAGTCGTTTGCATCAATGGAACCAGATGTGATATTAGAAAAGGTTTTAAGCGGATGGGGTCCGATAATTTGAATTTTTGAGTCAACAATTTCTGAAATTTTGTCATTGCGAATCAGCCAGGTCTTGATTTTTCCCGAGGTAGCAAGGTGTACTTGGTTTTGGATAGATAAGCAAAATATTGCGTTGAGGTTGCCGATCCAGCTGGTTTCGCCGTTTTGGCTGATATGCGCCAATGTTTCGTTAACTGACTTGAGCGCTTGTTCAAAATTCTGCAAATCAGAGGTGGATTCGCCAGAATAATAGGCGCGTTTTAGGGTATTAAGTATGGTCTGTCCGATTTGGCGGTGGATTGAAGTGGCTTGCAAAATTTCTAACAAAACATAGATTTTGCCCATTTCCTGATGAATTTTGTCAGGCGATTCTAAAATTTGAGCCGTGATAAAACGCCCGGGAATTTGTCCAGAGTGTAAAATTTTGAGCGAGTTGAGGGTGAGGTTTTTGAGCATAATAATCAAATCAAAAGTTATAAGTCCCCGAAGACAATGTGCTATCACTTGGCTTCAATCCTACGGATTGTAAAATTTTTGTAGCATTCATAGTTTTTATTTCTCCCAAATTATATGGCAGTTGATATTGTGTTTCTCATAATCTTTTAATACATCGGCGCAAAAATCCATCAACTCCTTATTTTTCTCGCTTTTGGCCAATTCATATAAACGAATAAACATCTTTTTACCAGTTTCGGTCTGTTTGAGGTGTTTTTTAATAAAGTTGTGTTGAGCACATAAGGTCTGTCCATTTTCAACTATTGCTTTACCGCCTTCATATCTTGATTTAATGTGATCAACTTGTAACTCAACTCCATCCTCTCTGCCTCGTCCACACAGGACACATTTATAGTCATCTCGTTTTAAGATAAATTCTTTTTGTTCAGGTGTAAAATCCTCTAAAATTCGTTGATTGACCATTTCGGGATCATATCTATATATTCCCTTATTTACTTTAACCAAAAAACCAACTTCGTGAAGATTTCTAATTGATCGCCAGGTATCTCTCGGTTTTTTATTATAAAGCCGCATGTACTTTGCTTCAACCCAATCAACAACTGGACCGTGTGGCATATCCTCTTTTGGATGTGCCTTGAAGTATTCAATAAGCAGGTCTCGTATTGATTTGTTTTTCTTTTTCATAGTTATTATTAAGTTAATAAATTTGGTTGATCTATTTTTGCTTCTACCCGTAATCGCCTGATTGCTAAATCGCAATATTCTTTGTCAATATCAACACCAATTCCTTTTCTGTTGTGCAAATATGAAGCAATAAGCGTTGTTCCGCTACCCAAAAATGGGTCCAAAACTGTATCACCAATAAAACTAAATAATTTTATACATCGTCTCGGCAATTCAACCGGAAATGGCGCAGGATGTCCGCCCGCCCCCTTTTTACTTTGGCCGGAGAATGTCCAAACACCATTTGTCCAATCCATAAATTCCTGCTTTGTAATGTCATTTTTCCTACTCCCGCCAGTTTTTTTCCAGCTGTCTTTATATAAAACTAAAATCAATTCAACAGGGGCAATGACATAAGGAGCTGAGGCAGACATATATGAACCCCAAGCGGTGCGGCGAGAAATATTTCCCTCGTTCCAGATAATCGTTGAGTGATATTTCCAGCCAATATCTTTTGCGATTTTTGTAATATCAGCGCCGACTGATTTTTGGCCACCTTTATTTTTATCAAGAGGAATATTTAGCAAAAATCGTCCTTCCTTTTTTGCTAAATCAAAACATTTCTTAATCCATTTTTTGGTAAATTCTAAATAGTCTTCGTAAGTCAAATTGTCAGCGTGGGAATTGTAATGAATGTCAACATTATAAGGCGGTGAAGTAATAATTAGATCAACTGAATTTCCGGGTATGGCTGTAATCTTCAAAATATCGGCTTTGAAAATAGAAATTCCGTCTTTTTCAAAATATGGTTTTTGAGATTTCATCTCATCAATATTGCTAACTTGTTTTTCCGCCATTATATTTTGCATAAAATTTTTGTGATAAGCACAGCAACAGGGTTTATATCAATAGCAATTGATGGTCGTCCCATTACTTTTGATTCAACAAGCGTTGTGCCGCAACCACCAAATGGATCAACAATAGAATCACCCTCTCGCGTATATTTTTCCGCTAAGCGAGAGACAATTTGCGGAATAAACTTTGCGGGGTAGCGATGATAGCCGTGCGTGATATACGTCGTGTCCTTCCTTGTTTTATCGGAAAAAGACCACGAATAATCAATTTTTGTCTTTGCGAGTAATGTTGTTATTTGTCTCATAGCTTTTTTTTGTTAATTCCTCAATTTTCAAAATGTCTGAATTGGTCGCCTTTCGACTTGGCTCAAGGCGACTCTGAGATTGTCGTCTGGTCGTAATTACTGAACGAAGCTCGAACCCCTTTCCTTTTTGCCCGCCCTCGCTTTCCGATTCCGATTTTACCGCCGCCGGAATCCTTATATCACTTGTAATTCCATCTGTAAATTTTTTCTCTCCGCTTTCCCCGTCTTAAACAAATTCGCTTTTTCATCCAATTCTTTTATTCTTCTTTCGGAAATTTTGACATACTTTTCGTTAGTATCAATTCCAATATTTTTTTCCCCTAACTTTTTTGCTGCCACAGCAGTTGTTCCGCTACCCATAAACGGATCAAAAACTAAATCACCCTTATTGCTTGCGGAAAGTAAAACTTGCTGAATTAACTTGAGCGGTTTTTGCGTTGGATGTGCTTTTATTCCATTTTCATCTCTTAATCTTTCTTGCCCTCTATACACACCAAAAACCCAATCAGTATCTTTCATTTGTTATTCAAGTTTTTTCTTCTCTTTGCTTTCAGTAAATAATTTTTATTCGTCGGAACTTTTTTACCGCTTTTTCTTTCCAAATCTTTTCGTGCTTTGCCGGCTACACTTCCGCCTTCTTGCGCAACAATTTTATTTTCATTAAAACCTTGGGCATTTTTATTTTGAGCAATTTCCGTTGTTGACGCCTCTCCGAGCATTGAAAAAATTAACTCCAAATCATTCATATGATCTCGTAAATTCTCTCGCTTGAGTCCTTTG
The DNA here is from genome assembly GCA_007376535.1 of Candidatus Berkelbacteria bacterium Licking1014_7. GTDB lineage: Bacteria > Patescibacteriota > UBA1384 > GWA2-35-9 > CG2-30-39-44 > VMGK01. The sequence continues at coordinate 20,069 of VMGK01000005.1, forward strand.
AATTTCTGATATTCGCTCGGCGTCATTCCAAAAGTTGCTTCGGAAATTTCAGCGGTTAAAATCGCGTATTCTTGGCCTTCCCTTACATCTCGTTTTTTCCATTCATTAGTCAGTGTTTCGCGAACTTCAATACCTCGCATCCTTTTTTCTATCCATGTATCAGAATATCCTTTGGCTTTATAAAGAGCTCGGGTTCTCTTAGTGGCTAACTCGGGGTCTTCAATTTCCTGTATTCTTTCATAGCCAACTCGAGCCAACCAACGTTTAAACGGTTCAGCTTTTGGCGACGGAATTGATTGAATAATGCGGAAAATGCCTTCCGTATTAGCGCTGGTTATCTTTCTTTTTTTGCCATCTTTAGCCACCATCTCAAGGAGGGGACAATTTGTCCCCCAGTAGACATTTAGCTCTTTGTCTCTCTTTCTCATCTTTTTTATATAATCTCTAACATCTACTGTATCGGTGAGCGCCCCAACTACATCCGCAACCGAAAACCACCATTCGTTTTTATGAATGATTTTGCGAATTTCCTTTTTTTGGAAAATGGCAATTTTTGTAGTCGTAATTTTTCTGTTCATAAAATTAAAATTTTAGTTTTTCTAACTCTAATCTCTTGTTGTAATAATTTATAATCTCATCATAATCTTTTACAACAAAACGATCTTCCAAAATTGAATAGGGTTCTCGCTCAAAATAGGTTCCCTCCAAAGGCGGGCAGGCGATCTTCGTTCAGTAAATTCGGGGTAGCCGGACTCGAACCGACGATCTTCGGACCCCCAGCCCGACGCTTTACCAACTAAGCTATACCCCGTTTGCATCTCAAAAAACTCAAATTTCTTGCTTAATTTCATTATAACCTAAAATTTTGCGAAATCAAAAACCCGACCCTTCGACAAGCTCAGGGTCGGGAGTGATGAAAGATGAAATGTTATTGATGCAAGCCGTTACTGAGTTGTTGTCTAATGCGTAAAACCTCAGCGGCATCAATTGCGTCTTGGGTTGCTTCGGTTTCTATTCTGGCTAATTCAGTATCTACTAATGCGGTAGTGTCTGTGTTTCCCAGAGTAGATAATTCTTTAAGTAATTGTTTCGCCTCAGCGATTCTTGTATGAATTACTTGTTTTGCATCTTCGGTTTGAGATAAACGCAATTCATGTTCTAATCTTACAATTTGACTTGTGATTTGTCTTTGCAATTTGCCAAATTGTTTTGTCAAATCATCGTTGCCCAATTGTCTGCGCCATTTTCTGCTTTTTAATCTTCTGGTAATTCTGTAGTAAAGAAAGCCCAAGTCAAATGATTTGGTTGCGTCGAAAGACCGCTTGATGAGCGCGCTAACTAGTCGGAATGTTCTAAACAAGATATAAACAATGCCGTCATAAAGAGCGACGATTAATATTCCGGGAAGTGAAAAAATCATTACGATAGTAGAACTGATTACAGATAATCCGTTCCAAAATTCGCGTAATCCGCATCCCACACGTAGATATAAACCCAAAATCAATCCGCCCAATGCCCAAATAGTCAAGGGAAGCGATTTCCAGTGGCTATGTTTAAGATATGTTGGCGGTTTTAGCTTTTGAACCTTTTTGATCATATCTTGGGCATTAGTTTTGCCCAGCGCTACTTTTTCAAATTCAGGCGATTGAAGGTAATCGGGATTAACATTTGCCAACACAAATTGTAGTGCAGCCAATTGTTTTTTGGGGTCTTTTTCATCCAAAAGGGCTTTGGTTTGCCTGCCTCGCTCAAAGGCAATAATCGTGTCCTTTGGAGAATTTTTGGGGATCTGAATACCAACGTATCCTTGCCAAAAAGCGTTATTGTCAACAGCGGTTTGATAGGTTTCATATTTTCGCGTGAATTCTTGTCTTGTGTCATAATTGTCTATGCCTTTCGAAGACGAACAAAGCAACGGCAGCACAATTATACAAACAATTATTAGAACTGAAAATTGTCCAAAAAATTCTGTATATATGGCTTCAGAAAATTTTAGATAATTTTTTTCTTTTGTTCTTCCTTTTGTTCTCATTGTCAAAGTGCCTCCTCTGTTTTTTTTGGATTAGACATATAAAATATACTATAAAACAAGACAGATGTCAACTCTTCGCACCTTTTTCATAATGTTTTCGGTATTAGAATCCAATCTGTCCGTTGGTAATGAGTCCAAATAAAAAATTACTGGGAGTATAAATGATTGTTTCAAAAATCGGCAAGCCAAAATATGTAAGAAAGAGTAAAGCGATTAAAATCCAGAGTCCGTTTTGTGAAAAACGCCAATACATTTCTTCCGAAATAAACAAACGCAAAATTTTTGAACCGTCTAATGGCGGAATAGGCAAAAGGTTAAAAATCATTAAAATTAGATTGATAAAGGTTAAGAGAGAAAACAGGACTTGTAAATTGTCTGAAATGATGTTGCCCGCAAATCGCAGTGTTAAGCCGAAAATTATTGCCAGTGCGAAATTTGTCAAAGGTCCGGCCAGACTAGATAGAAATTCATCGCGATGGGGGTGTTTGAAATTATGCGGATTAATCGGCACTGGCTTGCCCCAGCCAAAACCGAAAAAAAGCAAAAACAGGGTGCCGATTAGATCTAAATGCGCCAGCGGATTGAGTGTGGTTCTGCCAAATTTTTGCGCGGTGTCGTCGCCTAATTTGAGCGCGCTAAAAGCGTGCGCCGCTTCATGAAAAGAAATGGCGACTATCAGCGCGATTAAAAAACTCAAAAAAAGTATGGGGTTGGTAAAGAGTGTTTGAAAAAGCATAATTAGAAATTGAAAATTGAGAAAATTGACTTTTTAGTGTCAAATATGTTATGATATTATCATAATCAAGATAGAATAACAATAAATTTTTCAATTATGATTCGTTTAAGAATTCCAAAACAAGTTTGCGCAATTTGCAATAAGGGTTCGGTTATCGGTTATAATCGCCCGAAATCTTTGCATCGGACTAAAAAAGTTGTCAATCCAAATTTGCAAAAAATGAAATTTGACGGCAAAATCCAAAGTTTGGTTTGCACCGGTTGTATGAGAACGATGAAGAAGAAATCAGACCCACTGCGAAATAATTTTTTGTAGCGTCCCGACAAAATGTCGGGATGAGCGAAAACAATGAGGGGCGACGAAGCGTTGTGGGTCTGTCAACAAATATGCTTTTGTAACGAAAATTGACAAATTTGTAACGAAAATTCTTAAAAGCGACGATGTTTATCAGTTTATGATAAGCAGAGGAGCTTTTGAGGATTTGCAGTCAAAGTTGTCAATTTGCAGTCAAAATGATATTTGTTGGCAGACCCATTAATGGAATATAGCGTAAGGAGCCCTGAATTGTTTGCAGCCAAAATTACTATGTTGTAGTAGAAAAGGTTATTTTGCAGTGGGTCTAGTATAGTTTCTCCCTAAATTTTTTCTCAAAACATTCTGCGCATAGGACTGAGGCAGGGTCGCGCGGAGCAAATGGCACTTTATCTACTGATTCGCATTGAGAGCATTTGATTTGCGCTTCCAGTTCGCCTTTTTCCATTTTATCGCGAAATGATTTTCTGCACTCTGGACAACGAGATGGCGGATTTTTTAGACCTTTTTTATCAAAAAACTTTTGCTCGCCGATGGACCAGACGAAATCTTTGGCGCAATCGCGACAACTGATTTTTTTATCTTTATATTCCATAAATTAAATTCTATCAGATAAATAAAAATTGTCAAAAATTGTTGGTTCTGCTATGATGGTTATAAGAACCCATGGCAAATCTCTCCAATCTACTACAATATGCCACATTTGGCTACAAAATGCTCATCGTTCGTCATCGTCCGCCTTGGCGGATGCTTCCTCACGTTTCGTATTTTTCGCTCAAATGTGATCATATTTCGCTACGATTGAGAGTTTTGCAATGGGTTCTATGGGAGAATTCAAATATGCTTAATTTTCTGAGAGAAGAAATATACTCGTATCTGTTGATTGGCGATGAGAAAAATATTTTTGAAAATCTGATTCAGGCGCTCAGGCAAAAAGGAGTGAAGCAATACCAGATTCTGGATATATTGGATAGAGAGAAATCAATCATAACCATTGGTTGCGTCAGAAAGTTGAGAAAACAAATCAGCCAAAAGCCGTTTGACCAAAAAGATGTCTGGTATTTACTAATGAGGGCAAGTTGGCTTAAACATCCGGGCGGAATCGCAACACAAAACAGTTTGTTAAAAATTATTGAAGAGCCGCCCAAGTTTTTAAAAATTTTAATTGTTTGTCAGGATCCGAGGTTGATTTTGCCAACGATTGTGTCTCGTTGCGCGCGCGTTAGAATTGCCAATGTCGGCCAGACCGCTATTTCCGTTGGCGAAAAAAATATTGATTTAAGGGATTTGGCAAACAAAAAATATTTTGAGATTTTTCAGTTTTCTCAAAAATTTGCCACAGATGAAAATTTGGCGGAAAAAATTGATAATTGGATAAAAGAATTTGGTAAGGGGTTGACAAAAGAAAGCGGGCGGGTTATGACAAAGAAAAGGCAAAGAATTCTAAAAGCGCTTTTGAAGGCAAAGGAGCATTTAGTAGAAACGAATGTAAACCGCAGATTGCTTTTGGATAATTTATTTTTAAAGATTAAAGAATCTGACAGATTAAGATCCGTACAATAAAAAATGACATTTGAAATTATTATCATCTTGGCGGTAGCAATTATTTTTGTTATTTTGGTGCGTAAAATGCCTGATGAGAGCGCGCAAAATTTAATAAAATCAGTTAAACCAAAATGGGGTTTTAGTTTGCCGAGCATAAAATTTGATTTGCCGAAAATGCCCAGATTTTCCAGTTTATCCCGCTTAGCGGGGTTAATAAAAAAAGAGCGCTCTAAGCAAAATTTTGATCCGTTTGAAGAAGAAAAGGAAAATTTGCCAGACGAGCAGAAAAAGGAATTTGACATTGAGAAATTAAAACAGGCAGATGATTGGTTGGCAGAAGGGAAAATGGACGAGGCGGAAAAAATGTATGTGCAACTTGGCGCTGAATTTCCCGGAGAACTGAGGATTTTCAATCGTTTGGGCGTGGTATATTTGAAACAGAAAAATTTTGCCGACGCGCGCGACAGTTTTTTGCAGGCGTTGAAAATTGATGACACTCAGGCCAGCCGGCATTATAATTTGGCAATGGCATATTTGGGAATGGGGACGCGGGAAAAAGCCAGAGTATGTTTTAAGAAAGCGATTGAGATAGATCCCGGGCGAGAAAAATATCAAAAAGCGCTGGAAAAAATATAAGAGCCTGTCTGATAACTACTCTTGAAGCGAGAACGAGATTATTTTAGGCGAAAAATGTGAATTGCGAGGAAAGATAGCCAAAGCTACCTTGACGAGTAATTCGCATTTTGCAGCCAAAATAAGTTATTCGCAGCTATCAGATGTAGTTATTAGACAGGCTCTGAGGGGAATAGTTCTAAGTATCGGTTTGTTATGGGTTTGGGTGGTGATTTTGTTTTGACAGAGGAAATTTTTTAGAGTAAAATACAATTAACGCCTCCTTGCGATAGTTTTGCCTGCCCGCCAGTCGCCGAGCGCCGAAGTAGCTCAGTGGTTAGAGCAACTGTTTTGTAAACAGTAGGTCGTGGGTTCGAATCCCACTTTCGGCTCCAGGCAATCGGCAGGCGGGTAAACTGCCAAGGTTCCGGTTCAAGCCCGGTGGTGGGCTTAGGCGATAGCAGGCGGGTAAACTATTGGCGTCAGTTAGATTCTGACAGGGGGCTTACTCTGGCGGATTGGGGTAAACAGCCGCAGGTTTCCCGCCTGATTTTGGCAAGAAACCGATGATAAAATAATTTTTTCATTTTTCATTTTGATTTTTAATTTGTATATAGTATATGCTAGGGTTCCAGAGTGGTCAAATGGACCTGACTGTAAATCAGGTGGCTTTGTGCCTTCGGGGGTTCGAATCCCTCCCCTAGCACCAATCGCTTCGCAGTGGAAATCCGAAATTTGAAATTTGAAGTTTAGTATATGCTATATTCGAACCGTATTATTTTTTTTGCAATGCCGAGATAGCTCAGTGGTAGAGCACTTCCATGGTAAGGAAGGGGTCACGGGTTCAAGTCCCGTTCTCGGCTAAGTAAAAATTAATTTTTCGAAATTCAAGTATTGTAATTTGAGATTTACCTATTCCGTTTTCGTAAAATGCGAAATTTCGGGATTTCTGATTTCGTGCTTTGGATTTCGAATTTACTCCGTAGGAGTTGTTGTGCCAAAAAATAAAAAAAGACCATCAATTTATTTGAAATGCGAAAAGTGCAAAAGTTTGAATTATTTGTCAGTTCGCAGTGTCATTAATACTCCGGAAAAATTGGAATTGAAAAAATTCTGCAAAAAATGCCGGGCGCACACTTTGCATAAAGAAGCGAAAATTTCCAAGCCCCGTAAGAAATAAACCGAAAAGATTGAGTTAAGCAAGATGTATATTGCAATCGCGAGAATATAACCAATCAAGCCAAGAGAACAAATTTCTAACGGGGCAAGGCGAAGAAGTAAGAATCACCAATATTGTTTGTATCTTGTAATTTGGAATTTATGAAAAACTACGGGGGCGTGGGTTAGTGGTAAACTATCGGTCTCCAAAACCGATGCCGGAGGTTCGATTCCTCCCGCCCCTGCCAGTTGGTAAAAGAAGAGTTTGGCTCGGTCGCCACAGGCGACCTCGCCAGCCGATTTTTGGTTCAAAATCAAATTTTTTGCCTTTGTCCCCCACTAAATTTTAGTGGGGGACGCCAGAAGCGGGTTTTTCCTTAAAGTCCGCACAAAGCTTGGCTTGACCCGAGACGATTTAGTGAGAAAGTCAGCCGTCCAACACACAACCCTTACAAAAATTGAGAGTAATGTGATGAGAGTAATGTGATTAAAAAACCGTCGGTTATTACTCTGAACCCATTGCAAATCTCTCCAATCTACTACAATATGCCACATTTGGCTACAAAATACTCATCGTTCGTCATCGTCCGCCTTGGCGGATGCTTCCTCAGACTTGATTAAATAAATATGGAAACAAAATCAAAAAATCGAGCATCAAGAAATAGAACCATAACTTTAGATAATGGCGAGATTTCTCGCTTGAGAAAGAAACTTGTCAAAATAGATAAGCCGGTTTCTATTTCGGATATTGAGAATAAAACTATCAATCAAGATATTTTTCAGATTTTGGATTTTTTGCCAGATAATTTTGTTAATTTAGTTTTTGTAGACCCACCTTATAACTTAAACAAAACTTTTAACTTAACTGCTTTTAAGGCAATGGAGTCCGAAAAGTATGAGGAGTGGTTAGATTCGTGGGTTCAAAAAATAATCCGTTTATTAAAACCAAATGCATCGGTTTATATTTGTGGTGATTGGAAATCATCGGGAGCAATTTTTAATGTGGTAAAAAAATATTTTCAAATTCAAAATAGAATAACTTTTGAAAGAGAAAAAGGGCGGGGCGCAAAATCAAATTGGAAAAATTGCTCGGAAGATATTTGGTTTTGTACATTTTCAGACAAGTATAACTTTGATGTTGATGCGGTAAAAATGACAAGGAAAGTTATTGCTCCATACAAAGACGAAAACGGAAATCCGAAAGATTGGGAAATAACGGAAAATGGAAATTATCGCATAACCCATCCCTCTAATATTTGGACCGACATTACAATTCCCTTTTGGTCTATGCCAGAAAATACTGACCACCCGACACAAAAACCAGAAAAATTGGTTGCCAAAGTTATTTTGGCCAGTTCAAAACCAAATGATATTGTTTTTGATCCGTTTCTTGGTTCAGGCACAACATCTGTTGTGGCAAAAAAACTTGGTCGTAAATATGTTGGTATTGATATAGATGAATTATATTGTTGTTTGGCAGAAAAACGGCTTGAGATGGTTGATAATGACAAGACAATTCAGGGATATTCTGACGGAGTTTTTTGGGAAAGGAATACATTAAACGAACAAAATAATGGTAAAAATAAAAAGTCGGAAAATAATCATAATTTACTTTTTGATAAACTATTATAAATATGAAAAGTCAAATATTTTACGCAGATGAGTATAAAAAATTAGAAAAGAAAATCACCGAGTTTCTTAATTCTCAAACTGATTTTTTATCTCCACGCACAATCGACAGCCCTCGAGCTGTCGGCGACGCAATACAGGATTTATTGGCAGATAATTTTGGTAAAATTCTAGGCGATTTAAGCTCAAATTATTCTTCGGATTTTGCCAGACGCGCCATGGCGGATTTAGCCTTTAATGACAAAGATGGGTTTTATTATGTTGTTGATGTAAAAACCCATAGATTAGATTCAAGTTTCAATATGCCAAATCTTACATCAGTTGAAAGATTGGCAAGATTTTATGAAGATGATAAAAATTATTTCATAGTATTAAAAACCGATTATAAAATTCAAAAAACAAAAATAATTATAGACAAAGTTAATTTCGTTCCGATTGAATTTTTGGGCTGGGATTGTTTGACGCTTGGTGCTCTCGGTTGGGGGCAAATACAAATCGCTAATTCAAATAATGTTAGTATAGTTGCTAAAAACAGCAGAAAAAAGTGGATGTTGGAATTATGTGATTCTCTTTTTGAATTTTATCCAAGAGAGATTGGAAAAATAAACGACAGAATTTTATATTTCAAGCGTGTTAGAAAATACTGGGAAGGTAAAAAGGGATAATGAAGAATTCGCCGCCCCTTCGATCCATTCAACGAGTTCAGGGTCGCACTGAGGAAATCGAAGGGCGATAAACTCAGGGCAGTTTTGGGCGAAATCTGTTCGGATTTTGTTCAAACAGACACCGCCATATCTTGTTTTCAGGGAGGTGGAGGCAATGCGATTTAGCAGTAGAAGTTCTTTAACAAGAAGGCAAAGACGAAATAGAAAATTGAGCCGAACAAGGACAAATAAGAGATTGAGACAAATGAGCAGCGGCGATTATTACATCTTATATTGTGTATTAAAACAAGCCAAGCGGGAAGAAGAACGAAAATGAAATGGCTGGTAGTAGTGTGCGATCCTAATCTTTATTGTGGTTGCTTCGGAATCAGTATCTCAATGTTTGGCGTCTAAATATGCCCCAAATGTTAAGCCGCCGATCGCATCTTTGATGTTTTAGGGCAGGTCAATTATAGCGGTAAAAAGAAATACTTTTTCCGCTTTTTTTTATTTCAACAATTTCAACAATGTTTCGATGTGACGACTAATTCCAGAATTTAGTGCAACTTTGGTTTTATTTTTTGATAAATTTCTGCGCAAGTTTGGCGATAACGGCGCTGGAATCATTTTTTTCAAAAGCGCGCAGGATTTCGATCGGTATAGCAAAAATTACAGTGTTTGATTGATCTGACGAAAGATCGTTTAAGGTATTTAAAGTTCTAAGATGCAGGGCGCCGGTTGATGATGACAATGTTTGCGCCGCCTTGGCTAAATTTTTTGAGGCGATCACTTCACCTTCTGCTTTGGTGATAACCGCGCGTTTTTCTCGTTCTGCCTCTGCTTGTTTGGCAATCACCCGTTGCATTTCTTGCGGAAGGGAAACATCTTTCAGGTCAACATTTTCCACAGTGATGCCCCAAGGATCAGTGAGTTTGTCAACAATGGTCTTAATCTGATTAGACACATCGTCGCGTTTGGAAAGCAAAGTGTCCAGATCAACTGAGCCAACAATATTTCGCATCGTGGTTTGGGCTATCTGCGAGATAGCGTAGTAAAAATTTTCCACTTCAAGTACAGCTTTCGACACATCAGCAACTTTGTAGTAAATGACCGCGTTGATTTTGACTGAAATATTATCGCGCGTGATGGCTTCTTGGTCTGGCACATCCACTGCTTTGACACGAATATCCACTTTGATTAGCGATTCAATGATTGGCAAAATTAGTCGCCAGCCCGGATTAATAATATTGACAAATTTTCCCAGCCGAAATTTGACACCGCGTTCAAATTGGTTAATTTGGCGAATACTAACCAGGATTATGATTAAAATTACAATCGCTATAACTGAAAGGATGAGAGTGTCTAAAAAAAAGTTCATAATTTTTTTTGTTTATTTTTGTTTATTTATGATATTATACAAAGAAATTGAGAAAGATGTCAAGGGATCCAATTTTGTGATGATTTTTAGAGGACTTTGTGATATATTTGTGATATAATACAATTATGCAGAAAGAAAAAAATAAATTTCCCAAATTCTTAAAACGATATTTTTGGGACACGGATTTTTCATTGCTTGATAGGCAAAAAAACCAAAAATATATTATTGAGCGGATTTTGGATTGGGGCGATGAACAGGGTATTGAATGGTTGTTTCAGACCTATTCAAGCCAAGAAATTAAAGCGGTGGTATTAACATCGCGAGAATTATTTAAGAAAAGCATTAATTTTTGGGGAATCATTTTAGAGTTAGGAGAAAAATGGAGGAAAGAGGCATTAGCGAAAAGACAAAACAAAATTTGGAATTATTAGCCAAAACACATTTTATTGGACAATTTTATTTAGCCGGCGGAACGGCTTGCGGTTTGTATTTTGGGCACAGAATTTCTTATGATTTAGATTTTTTTTCCGAGCGAAAATTTAACGCGCAGAAAATCAGAGATGAGTTAGAAAAAATGGGCGAACTCAAAATAGACATTATTGACGAAAATACTTTTTTGGGTTTTTTGAATAAAGTAAAGATAAGTTTTTTTTATTATAAATATCCGCTGATTGGCGAGACGCAGGTCTATAGAGGGGTGAGGATTGTTTCAAAAAAGGACTTGCAGGCAATGAAAATTGACGCTTTGCAGTCGCGCGGCACAAAAAGGGACTTTATTGATTTGTATACGATTTTGCAAGCAGATAATTATTCTATAAAAAACGCATTAGATAATTTTAAGGAAAAATACCAAAAGGCAAATTATAATATGGAGCATATTTTGATGAGTTTGGTATATTTTGAAGACGCGGATAGGGATAATCGTCTCAATATGTTGGTATCATACGACTGGGAAAAAATAAAAAATTATTTTATTGAGGACGTTAAAGCATACGAAAAAAATAGATTAAAAATCGATTAAACAGGCTCTAAGGAGGGAAATTGGCGCGGCATTATCCCTTAGAACCCATTTCAAAAATCCATATATTGCACATCCATCGTCTGGCTGAATGGGCAGCTGCAACAGCAGATATTCTGGCTGCAAAGATTAGAATAATTCGTCAACAGAGCTTCTGGCTATGCTTCCTCATTATTCTAACTTTTCGCTCATAATCTCTACTGTTTCGCTCCTCAATCAACCAGACGATGGATGTGGGTTCTTTTATCTGCTATTTTGGCTGCAAACAATTCAGAGCTCGTCAGTGTCCGCCAAGGCGGATGCCTTCTCGCTCTTCATTGTTTTCGCTCAAAATATCAAATAAAATTATCAAAAGAGAGTTTTATAATGGGTTCCTACAATTCGTTTGAGAATTTTATTCATAAAATAAAAAGGCGAACTTATTTATCGTTATTTTTGTCGGTTTTGGTGGTGGTTGGTTTTGGCGCGGGATTGATTTTTTGGTCTAAAAATGTTTCACGCGGGGCGACTACTTTAAGTGGAACTATCAATGGCTTACGGACAATTAGCGGAGACGCGGTGATCAAGACCAACCAAACAGTCACTCACGATCAGGGAAATACTACCGGAGGAACAGGATTGGGAGTGAATGTGAGTGGCACTTTAACCTTGGAAGCCGGCGCCAAAATTGATGTGAGCGGGAAGGGATATAAGGGGGGATATATTTTTTTTAGCATGAATAATATAGGTGGTTATTATTATACAGCTTTATTTCCGGCTAAGGGAAGCAAGGATGGCAACGCTCCTCAACAGCAAAATCAAGCTGGTGCCGGCGGAGACTGGGAAAATGGCGGGGCAGGCGGCGGCACAGGATATAGAACGGCAAATAGACTGGGCGTTGGCGGCGGCGGCGGCGGCGCGTTTGGCTATGGCTCAGGCGGAAAAACCAACCATTCTTCGGCAAGCCCTGGATGTTATGGCGGCGGCGGCGCGGGCTGGAAAGGCAAGGGCGGGGCAGGCGTTTGTTCTGGATCGGCGGTTAACGGTGCAGTAAGCGCCAGCATAAATTTTTCTAATGACAGTTGGTATAATAACGAGATTCTTTTTGGCGCTGGCGGCGCCAGCGGATTTACCATTACGCAGGATAACTCGGAGGGTGATGGCGGCAACAGTGAATGCGTCAAAGGCGGCAATGGCGGAGGGGCGGTAAAAATAAAAGCCAAAAAATTAAAAATTGAATCCGGGGCAAGCATATCGGCGGCAGGAAAATCGGGCGGAAAAATGTGCGATCTGGCTTATAGAGTAAAGTGGTTAACTTTTGGACAATTTACTTTGGGAGCGGCTGGGGGAGGCGGAACAATTTATATTGAGGTTGACGAATTGGAATTGCCTAGCGGTAATGATTATAATTTTGATGTTTCAGGCGGCGATGGTTGGGGGGCGCTGAGCGGGTCGATGTGGGCATCTTCCGGAGCAGGAGGCGGAGGGATAGTTGTAATTAGAATCGCAGGGGGAGGAAAAATAAAAATCGGGAATAATTATGTAGATAACTTTGCGACGGTTTACGCCAGAGCAGATTCCAACAAAGGCATGCTTCGCAATATCATAAACGATGTTTATATTTTAACCCAGAAAATACCTGATAGTGCTTGGGGGGGAGACGGCAAAGAAATTTTTGCCGGCAATCCGACCATTCCCGGTGGTTCCACCACCTGCGACACATCAAAAATTAAATTGACTGATCCGTCGTTTTCCAGCCAACCGGCGGCGAATTCTCATTACCAGCGCGGTGATACTTTTTCCTATAAGGCGCAATATATTAGTCAAGACAGCGGTTCAAATTGTTCTGGCAAGTATCAATTATATTTCCAGACCGCTTTATCAAATGATTTAGAATTTATTGGTGGCAGTAAATTGACTCCCGGAAATTTAGATCCAACAATAGGTGGCGGTTTATTTTCAACTCAACATTGGGAAGTAAATTCAGCCGGTTCTTACACTGGTGATATTAAGATAAAAATAAAAGATAATGCTTGCAATCAGGCAGGCGGCGGCGTTGAGAACAAAATTCAAATTTATCAAAAATACGATAATGGTGTGCTGATGGCGCCATCATCAGGAAATCCAGTTTACTCTAATGCGAATATAATTGTTGATTGTCCGGGCGTGGCGATTTCCGGCAATGTTGGCGCAAGCAGTATAACTACGCCCGATCTAAAAATTATCGGTAATTCAGTGGTGGCGATTACGGGTTCCTCGTCAGCCACGCTTGATTCACAAGTAGTAAATTTATCTGGTTATACCCATTCAATCAATTTTTCCGACATAAATACAAATTTTGAAGCGCTAAAAACCCGGCGGGCAATTAAGCCGAATCCTTGGACAAATAATTTTAATTTGAATAAGTACAATAAACCCGAAGGTGGAGTGTGGAAAGAACATCCTACCCCTATGAATAGAACTTTTCTGCAAGGGTCGCGAGGCACGATATTTCATACTGGCGATTTGACAATAGATGGAATTTCTTGGCAAGGCGCGACGGCTGGTGTTTTGGGCATCGTGGTGAAAGATGGTAATGTGATGATCAAAGATTTAAATTTAAAAAATGTGGCGATTTACGCGTACGACACCGGTGGCGCGGAAGACGGAAAAATCACTTTTGGCACGGGCGCAACGGACGAAACATTAGACATGACCGGTTCGTTTGTCGCTAAAAGCATTGAAATTAAAAGTAAGAAGGGTAATATTAAACATTCGGACGGATTAGATAAAAATCCTCCGCCCGGATTTTCTAACTTGCAGTCGCAAATAAAAATTTTAGAAAAAGCGCGGTAGTCAAATATAAATCAAAAAGCAAATCCGCCAGCTGGCGGATTAATCTCAAATCTCAAAATTCAAATCTCCCGTCCGCCATCGCTATCGCTCAGGCGATTAGCGGGCAGGCAAAATGACAATCCAAAATTCAAAACTCTAAATCCTAAATTCTAAATTCTAAGAAAATTATGTTCCCCATTTTCAACAACATCAATCACCAAAAATTTGACAAGCAAAACGGTTAGGTTGTATAATAGAGTTAATCAAAAGGAGAGGGAAAATGGATCAAATAATCAGACCGCAAAATAGCGAGCGACCGGTAAGCTCGGCAGAAATTAAGAATACAATTCGCCTAAAAAATCTGGCGACGGTTTTTGGTATTATTTCAATTTCCGTAATTATTTTATCGGCGCTTTCGTTCTTTATTGTCTGGCAAAAAAACAGCCAAATTTCATCAATTCAAGATACCATCGATACCAAAAATCAGGGCTTGGACGTCTCGTATAAAACCATTATTTCTCAGCAGGAAACCCTCAAAAAACAAATTGCGGTTTTATCTGAGCAGGATACATCGTCAATTGATTACACCCAAGAATTGTGGGAAGAATTGTCTAAATCAGCAGTTAAAAATGTTCGATTGGTCGGTCTCACATTTGACAATAAAACCATTTCTTTAGAAGGGCAAGCGGGAAGTTTTTCTGACATCGCGCGCCAGTTGGTGGCGTGGCGCCAGGCGACTAATTTTTCCAATGTGGAACTGGCATCTATCACTACTGCGGATAATGGACAAAAACAATTTGGCGCCCAGTTAAGCTTTAAGGTCACCCAAAAATCAAACGACTAATCCCCAAAATCAATGACCAGCGCGTACGAACAAAATCGTCAAAATTCGTCTTTAATTTTTCTTGAGGTGATTATTATAATCGCCGGATTGTATTTTGGCGTGTGGTGGCAGATGAATAAAAACCGCGTCTTATCGCAAAATTTAAGCAGTAAACAGCAGGAATTCGCGATAGTAAAAGACAAAGAGGCGAAATTAGAAACATTAAAGCGGGAATTTTCCACGCGCAAATCAGAACTGCAAAATTTTAATATCGCGGCGCCTGAGATGTCAGAAATTCCCGAAGCGCTGATGATGATTGAGGCGATTGTGAGTCGCTCTGGCGCTGATTTGACGAATTTAACTCCCCAGAAACCCACTGGCGGCCAGGTTGAAATTGATTTGTGTCTGGCGTCAAATTATGAGCAGATGAAAACATTTTTTACTATTTTGAAAAATAATTTAAGACCAGTGTCAGTTGATTCAATTAAGGTTTTAGCCAGTCAAGATGCCAGCGCCGCGCAAGCCAAATCGCTGTCTGTGTCAGTAAAATTAAAAATGCCTTATATGGTCAAAAATAACGACAAGACCTCTGATGGTTCAAGTAATAACCCGAGCGATAACTTAAGTAATAATCCCGGCGCCGGTCCAAGCGACGGGCAAACCATAAATAACACACAAAACGAATGATGATAAAATACAATAATTTTTTAATTGGGATGGGTATTTCTATAGTTCTGATAATTCTTTATATTTTTTTGTTAGTGTCGGGCAGGTCTGTAAGCGATAAAATCCAAGTTCAATCCGATATGTTAAATCCGCAGGAATTTCAAAATGGTCTCAACATCATCAGTAAAAAAGAAAAAAACGGGGATTTGCCAGTCAATACCAATGACGAATTACTGCAAAGAAGCGATCCGTTTGAAGGATTGTAGGATAGAAATTCAAATCTCAAATCTCAAATCTCAAAGCCACAGCGTAAAACTTAAAACCATTTTAAATTATCTAAGTTTTTACATTTGAGTTGTGGTTTTGAGTTTTACGTTTTAACATTTATGATTAAATTAATGTCATTTTGCCTGCCCCGTAAAATTTCTTAATTGCCTGCCCCGTAATCCCGCCAAGGCGGGATCTTCGGGGTAATTTAATTTCTTAATTTTTCATTCTTAATTCTTATTTATTATATTGGAGGGAAATTAGATGGTTAATATTATTAAGTCACGCGACAAGAGAGATATTTTGGATGTCTTGCGCTCTAAAAATATTATTGATGAGTTAACCTACAATTTTATTAGCAAAAACTTTAGCACTAATGAAACGCGCATTCAGGCGCTGGAAAAAAAGAATATTGTTTCGCAGGAGGATTTATCCAAAGCCGCGGCGGAAATTTTTAATCTTCCGTTTGTCCATATTCAGGGAAAAAAGTTGGATTTTGAGGTATTGAATTTAATTCCGTTTGAAATTTGTCAAAAATATAAAATTGTTTGTCTTGAAAAAAAGGGCAATGCCTATCAAATCGCTGTTGCCAGACCGTATCGTTTGGGCGGCAAAAAATCAGGACTATTGCACAACATTGAAAAAGAAAGATCAGTGGAGTTTCATTTGTCTGCCAGCACTGAGCCAGATGTTGATTGGGCTTTAAAGATTTATGAAAATTTTTTGTCTGAGCGGGCGGAAAAAAATACTCAGACCAACCTACCGTCCGCTCGGACTGATAAAGTGAAAATTTCTAATTTGCCTAGGGCTAAATTAGACGGACGATTTGATTTATTGGAAACAATCAGAAAAATTCCGCTGGAAATTATCAGACGTTATAAAATCGCGCTTTTTGAAATTTCAGATGAAAATATTTTTAAGATCGCCATGCTGGATTCGTTTGATCCGCGCGCCAGAGAAATTATCAATTTCATCAGTCAAAAAAACGGGGTGAAAGTTGAGCAGTATCAAATTGAGTCAAGGGATTTGGATTGGGTTTTGCAAAATTACAATTCTGCCGCGGCCGTTCAGCCAAGCGCGTCTAAAAACATTGAATCAGAAAAATTAGCGCCGGATCAAGGCGCGCCCGACTCATCATCGTCAAAGGAAGTGATTGAAAAAAACGGTATGTTCACTATTCCTGAGGAAGCGATTGCCAAGCCCGGTTTATCCGGCGGCGAGGTGGACTTGGCTCAGGCAGACAAAACGGGCGCGATCAATCAAGATGAGATTGAAACGGATTTAGATACTTTTCTGGGGAAACTGGTTACTAATGCCAAAGAATTGACGCAGATTATTGTGGAAGGTTTTGTGCCTAAAATGGTGGCGGGAATTTTGTCTTTGGGTATTAGTTTGCGCGCCTCTGATGTTCATCTGGAAGCCACCAGAAAGGGTTTGCGTCTAAGATATCGGGTTGATGGCGATTTGTTGGATTTTATTTATATGCCGATTGCTTTGCATCCGCCGATTATTTCCAGAATAAAAATTTTATCCGGTCTCAAAATTGATGAGCAGAGAATTCCCCAAGACGGCCGGTATAATGCCAAAGTCCAAAATCACGAAATTGATGTTCGGGTTTCGTCATATCCGACAATTCATGGCGAAAAAATCGCCATGCGTCTTTTAGATAAGACCGCCAGCCAGTACAGTTTAGAGGATTTGGGGTTGACAGGCGCGCCGCTGGAAAAAATTAATCAAGAGATTATCAAGCCCTGGGGAGTGGTGATCATTACCGGTCCGACTGGTTCAGGTAAAAGCACGACTTTATACGCGATATTGAATGCAATTTCAAGTCCCAAAATCAATATCGTCACTTTGGAAGATCCGGTTGAGTATGATATTCCCGGGGTAAATCAAGCGCAAATTAAGCCCAAAATCGGTTTTTCTTTTGCCGAAGGGCTAAGATCGATTTTGCGTCAGGATCCCAATGTGATAATGGTGGGCGAGGTGCGGGATTCTGAAACAGCCAATCTGGTCACGCATGCGGCTTTAACCGGTCATTTGGTGCTTACCACTTTGCATACCAATGACGCGTCGTCCGCCCTGCCGCGATTAACCAATATGAAGGTTGAGCCGTATCTGATTACCAGCGCGATCAATGTAATTATTGCCCAGCGACTGATTAGAAAATTATGTCAGAAATGCAAACAGCCAATTAAAGTTCCCGCGCCGGTCCTAGAGTCAGAAGGGGTAAAAGACGTTAACGAGATGAAATTTTTTGGTCCGGGCAAAGGTTGCGGTGAATGCCGCAATGGTTATAAAGGCAGGATTGGAATTTTTGAAATTTTGGTGATGACTGACGCGATTGAGAAATTGGCGATAAATCACGCCCCGGTGTCGGAAATTTTGAAGCAGGCGATACAAGACGGAATGGTATCGTTAAAAGAAGACGGGATTGCCAAAGCCAAGCAGGGGATGGTGTCTTTGTCTGATATTTTGCAAGCAGTGAATGAGTGATAGAAATTGAAAATTGAAAATTGATGTGGAATGTTTGAAAATTGTGTTATTGAAAATTGATTGAAAATTGAAAATTGAAAATTGAAAATTTCTATATAGATAGTTTTAAGTTTTACGCTGTGGCTTGGATATTTTACATTTTACTTTTCAGATATAAAATATGTTATAATGAATTCATTATGCAGATAATTAATGAAAAATTAGTTCAGT
Organism: Candidatus Berkelbacteria bacterium Licking1014_7; assembly: GCA_007376535.1. GTDB lineage: Bacteria > Patescibacteriota > UBA1384 > GWA2-35-9 > CG2-30-39-44 > VMGK01. The sequence goes on from VMGK01000005.1 coordinate 38,388, forward strand.
TTATTGATGAGGCGTTGAGATTTCAGGCATCGGATATTTTACTGATGACGGGCGTTTTCCCCAGTATTCGGATAAATGGCAATCTGCGCGCCATCTCAAACACCACTGCGCTTGCTCAAGGCGAGATGGACGATATTTTGAAAAGTATTTTATCTGATGAGACCTATCAGAAGTTTTTGAAAGACAAAGAAGCTGATTTTTCATTTTCTCATCCGAAGGTGCGATTTCGGGGCAATGCCTATATGCAACGGGGAAAACCGGCGGTCTCTTTGCGTATTATTCCCCGGCAGATTCCTAATTTTCAACAACTCGGCTTGCCGCCGATTGTTGAGAAAATCGCTTCGCACTCGCAGGGTTTTGTGTTAGTGACCGGTCCGACCGGGCATGGAAAGTCAACCACTTTGGCTTCAATTATTGAGCATATTAACCAAAATCAAGCCAGTCATATTATCACGATTGAGGATCCAGTTGAATTTGAATTCGTTAATCAAAAAAGTATTATTTCCCAGAGGCAAGTGGGGGTTGATACCGAAAGTTTTTCCCGGGCGTTAAAATCAGTGCTGCGCGAAGATCCCAATGTGATTTTAATCGGCGAGATGCGCGATTTAGAATCAGTCAAATCAGCGCTTACCATAGCGGAAACCGGGCATTTGGTCTTGTCCACACTCCACACCAACAGCGCCAGTCAGTCAATTGATAGAATAATTGATATTTTTCCGTCAGGCGAGCAACAGCAGGTTCGCCAGCAGTTAGCTTCTACCTTACTGGGTGTTTTTTCTCAACGTCTCTTGCCGCGCGCCAGTGGCAAAGGCAGGATTTTAGCCAGTGAGGTTTTAATCACAAATTCCGCGACAAGGAGTTTGATTCGGGAAGGCAAAGTTCATCAAATAGACAATGTCATATCCACTTCTGCGGCAGAGGGGATGATAAATTTGGACAAGGTTTTGGCAGAATTGGTTTCGCAAGGGGAAATTACTTTGGAGACCGCCCTGTCGTGGGCGGTTGACGCCAACACAGTCAAGCAATTAGTTTATTAGTGTGTTACAAGAGGGCGCAGACAGAGGATCATTTTATGAAGAAAAATTATGAAGAAAAAAGATTTTATTTTACTTAAAAAGGTTTCAACGGAAGAAAAAGCGTTTTTTTCCAAGCAATTAGCCGTAATGATCGGCGCTGGTTTGCAATTGGCAGGCGCGGTTAATATCTTAAAAAATCAGACCAGAAATCAATATTTTAAGCAGGTTTTAACCAAAATTTACGATGATTTGGAGCAAGGCAAGAAATTTTCCGAGGCGCTGGCAAATTATCCCAATGTTTTCAATCGCGTCTACATAAACATTGTATTTTCCGGTGAAAATTCTGGTAAATTAGACAAAGTGCTGGCAGAGTTAGGCGATCAATTAACGCAAGAAAATGATTTTACTTCCCGTCTGCGCGGCGCAATGATATATCCGATGATTATTTTGATGGCGTTGATTGGGGTGGCGATTTTTACATCAGTTAAACTCATTCCAAGTTTACAGCAAATGTTTTCTGAGGCAAAATCCGAATTGCCGTGGACAACGAAAATTGTATTTGGGTTTTCAAATTTTTTGATTCATAGTTGGCTGTGGGTAATTTTGATAATTGTGGCGGGAGTGGTTTTGGTTATGTATTTTTTGCGCACCGCGCCCGGAGAAATGTTGCTTCACCAAATTCTGCTGAAAGAGCCGTTTGGTCTATTTAAAAAAATTTATCTCTTGCGTTTTACCCGTACGCTCGGATCTTTGCTTTCTTCCGGCGTGCCGATTATTGACGCGTTGAATATCACTTCCGAAGTGGTGGGCAATGATGTTTATCGCGAGGAATTGCAATTTTTTGCCAATGAACTTGAAAGAGGCGCTCCCTTGTCTGTGCCGGTCTCGCGCAGCAAATTGTTTCCGTATTTTATTTCGCAAATGATTATTGTGGGCGAGAAGACCGGGCAGACCGATAAAATTTTAGTTAATTTAGCCGAAAATTTTTACAAAGAAACCACTTATCAGATTGATAATTTTGCTAAGACCTTTGAACCGGTTATAATATTAATAATTGGAATGGGTGTGGCGCTGTTGGTTTTCGCGGTGATTATGCCGATTTACCAATTCGCCCAATTTGTGGGATAATAGTTTAAAGTGAAATTTTCAATTTTCAATTTTCAATTTTCAATGAATTCTCAATGTTCAGATTGAATGAATTAAATCAAACAGCCCCGAAGATAAATTTCAAAGTCCAAATTTCAAATATCAAAACATTAAAAAGATTAATGAAACCCCCGACATTCTAACTTTTAATCCGCCAGTGGGCGGATGGCGGACATTCTTAAATCTAACATCTTAAATTTTAAATCTGTAAAACTTTTACTTTTTGCTGTTTGCATTTTGGATTTTGACATTTACTCAAGGGATTCCTTCAAAATATAGTATATATTAAAATATAAAGTAAAGAATTTGCGGAAAAAAACCGCAAGTAAAAAATTAAGAAAGGAGAAAATATGAAAAAGATAAAGTTAGGCAAAATTAGAAAGTTCTTTTCGGAGTGGTCGCGCAAGAAAGCAATACTATTTGCGGGCGGTGTCGCGCTCATTATTCTGGCTGGCGCAGCCGGTTATGTGGTCTATAAGCAAAGGGCCGGCGCGGATGTGCTTAAGCAATTTGAAGATGCGAAAATAAATATTGAAGCCTCGGCTGATTATTTCCCGATATTTAATCCCCCAATAGTTTCCATAAAACCAAATGCTCCGGCTGAAGTTAACACTGATGTGTATATAAAAGGAGGTCAGAAGGTTGCCGACCTTAATGCGCTCACATTCTCATGGGAAGAAACTTCTGGCGCTGAATTGTTAACTGGAAAAGATTTTGGAAAAACCCTTGATATCACCTCCACTGGCGATGGAAAAATAAAAATTTCAGTCAAAGATTCGCTTAAAAACAGCATTAAGGGAAGAATATACACCTTTATTAAAGTAACAATCGCCAAATCAAACACAACGGCTAAAACCCAAATCACCGAATTGCCAGTTATTATCAATCCTACAACACCTGCCTGGAATCAATTTGAGATTACTGTCAGATCCAGTGACGGCGGCATCACCGCTTACAAGGCCTGGGATACTGACGGCAAATTAATTCCATTGAATAAGCCGCCGGTCACGAATGATTATGCTAATTCTAGCGTTGGGGGGTGGAGATACGCTGATTATTATATTCTCAGATATAAATTTTTTTCTCCTGAATATGGAGATATTATTACTCCGTTTACTGAAATAAGATACTGTTTCGGCTTTAATTGGTGTGGTCGACCATGGCAATTTTCTGATGGCGAAAATGGACTAACCACGACAATACCCGACTATGGTCACGCAATAAATAATAACTACTTGAATGGAATATTTACTACACCAATGTCAGCTTTTATAGTAACCGGCTTCGGATCGTTTCAATCAGGCTATATATCAGGTGGATGGTACCCTATACTTCGTAAAACGATCAAAATAGCGCCTGATTCCATAGAGTGGACGGTAAATAGTGATAAAATAAAAATTGCCAAAGGAGATAAATCACCCATTGTTTATCTATATAATCTTGTCTCCGATAAACCAGATGATTATAAAATTAAACTTAATGCCAAAATTGATATAGGCGGAAAAAAAATTCTTCTTCAATCATCTGATTTCAGATACAGTGGTACCTATACCTCTTTCCAAATATTTTCTCCCTCCGCCGCATCTTCCACACCCACCACCACCCCCACCACCAGCACCGTCACTTCGGCTGAAGAAATCAAAGCCCGCGACACCCAAAGAAAAGCTGACATAACCTCTATCCAGCAAGCATTGGAAAAATATTATCAAGCCAAGGGAACTTATCCGGATGCCACAGGAGCCGCAGCGCCCAATGGTTCGTGGACTAACAGCGCCGATGATAGTTGGGATAAATTGACTGACGAGTTGAAACCCTATTTGTCCAATCTTCCCGAAGATCCGTCCAATACCGCCAATACCAGCAATGCCAATTGGACCGGTGTAGGCGAAGGAGATGCCTATAGTTACTCATATTTTTCAAAAGGTAATGGCAAAGATAGTACCTGCCAATGGTATATGTTGGTTTATAGAATGGAAGACAAAGCCAACTCAGCCGGCATAACAAAAGGAGCAACCGCTTGCGATGCTAAAAAATATAATTATGTTGGCAAAGACAGTTCGGTTGTGACAGTTGGCAATATGATTAAAAAATCTACCTCCACCACCACAACTCCGACTACCACTCCAACTGCTACTCCTGATCCTAAAATAGACCAGCAACGTCTCAAAGACATAGAAACCATTAAATCAGCCCTTGAGAAATACAAAACCGCCAAAGGGAGTTATCCGAGTACAAAAGGAGCTTCAAAACCGAATGGCAGCTGGTCAAGCAGCAACGATGACAGCTGGGCAAAGTTGGAAAAAGAACTTAAGCCCTATCTTGCGGCTGGAGTATTGCCCAAAGACCCGGTCAATACCAGTGGCGGTTGGGCGTTTTGGGGCAACACCTACACATACAGCTATTTCTCCGAGGGTTACGGCAAATCGTCTTCCTGCCAATGGTATATGCTGGTTTATCGGCTTGACGACGTTAAACTCAAAACCAGTCCGGGAGTAAAAGCGTGCAGTGGAACAAATTTCCAATACGGCAATGGAGCGATTACCGAGGGCAAAGTTGTCAACATAACTTCAACGACCACCACTCCGACCGTTAAAATCAACCAGGCCAACTTAACTCAATATACAACAGGAACATGGATTAGAAAAACCTATTACAAACTTGAAGCCAAGTGGACTGGCAGTGATAAAGAAGATGGAACCAATCTGACTTACCGCTATAAAGTAGATAATGGCAAATGGAGCGCTTGGTCAAAAACCACATCTGCCACTATTAAAGCACTGAATGGCGTCAAACACTCTCTTACCGTAGAAGTCAAAGACAGCCAAGGGGCTGTCGGACAGGCAACTGCTTCCGCTTCATCTAAGGATTTTGACTAATTTTAGAATAGTCCTTGATGGCACATTGGCATTTTCATTCTCTGTTATTCTGAGCCCCGCTATCTAACGGGATAAACTCCGCCGAAGGATCCTTCCAAAATATAGTATATATTAAAATATAAAGTAAAAATAATTATCCCCCGTCATTCAATCTCTTGCAATATTCTGACCCGTCTTGCCGACGAGGCAGGTTGCAGGTATTTGCAAGTAGATTTTCCGCCAGAGGCGCCCGCCTGCCGGACGGGCAGGGATCTGCCTTTGGCACGACATTTCGGGGGACTTTCTGAACTTGCTTTCTGCTGCGCCCTACCGAAGCACGCACTGTGAGTACACTATGTAATAGGTTTCACAGTAAGTGCGAAGGAGGGTTGGGAAACGCAATTCAGGAGCGGGAGAAAATATGTTAGAAAAAGCAAAAAGGGAAGTAAAAAGAGGATTTTCGCTCATTGAGCTTTTGGTCGTGATTGCCGTCATCGGCATTTTAGCCGGGATTTTGCTGATTGGCTTTAACAGCGCGCGTATCAAAGCGCGCGACGCCGACAGGAAAAGCGAGTTGGTGCAACTTAAAACATTGGTAGATATTTATATGACCGATAATACCAATGCGCCCGCCGGCACCGACATCAATGTTTCAGCGATAAACAATGATAATCCTGTGGGTGTATTTCCGGATTATAAAGCCGGTTTGGCAACTGGTCCCAACGGAACTGAAGATGAGTATAAATATACTGCCAGCGGGACCGATTTTACTCTTGGCGCAAAACTTGAGATTGCTCCAAGCAGTACGCCTAAACCATGCCCCACCGCTTTTGGCGCAACTTATAATTACTGCCTCGGCAATTAATTGATGTTTGCAGATTTAATCATAATTTTTATTTTTGGCTTAGGGCTGGGGTCGTTTGCCGGGGTGATTATTTGTCGCAGAAAAACCCCTTTTCTGATAGTTGCCAAACCCAGCCACTGCGATTATTGTAAGCGCAAACTGGGATTTTTGGATTTAATCCCAGTGGTAAGTTTTGTCTTGCAAAAAGGAAAATGCCATTATTGTTGCAAAAAGATCAGTTGGTTTTATCCGGGCGTTGAAATTTTATCTGGTATGGCTTTTGCCATAAATTGGTATTTTTTCAAATCGCAAAATCAAGATATCTCGCATTTGGTTTTGTCTAATGCGCTGATTTTTATTTTAATCATTATTGCGTTTATTGATTTTAAGCAGATGATTGTGCCTGATTCGTTAGTGCTGATTATTTTGTTGATCGCGCTTGTCAAAATGTTTTTGGGAAAGACCTACCTGGCAGGTTTTGAGGGATTGGCGCTGGCAGGCGGTTTTTTAGCAGTATTGGCTATCGCTGGCAGGGGCAATTGGATGGGTTGGGGCGATGTGAAATTAGCCGGCGCGCTCGGCATATTTTTGGGATTTTCTGGTTCGCTGGCAATGATTTTTAACGCCTTTATCATCGGCGCTTTAGTGTCAGTATTTTTATTGATAATCAAAGATAAAAAACTCAAAGATCATATTCCTTTTGCTCCTTTTATTGTGATCGGCGCTTTTTTGGCGCTATGGTTAGACCAGATAATATCAAATTATGTTTTATGGTTTTAAGAATGAGAAAGGTTTGTCTCTAATTGAGTTGGTTATTTCTATTTCAATCATCAGTATTTTAACAGTGGCGGGCGTGATTTCTTTGAGCAAGACCAAGACATATCAAAATGTGGATATTGCCACAGGTGAATTGAAAGTCACGATTATAAAAGCCAAAAATTATGCGCAAAATCCGCCGGAAAAATACCAAGGATTGGATTATAAACAATATGGCGTAAAGATTGACAAAACAAATAATAAATATTGGTTAGTGGCTAAAAAAAGCGATGGCGGCAACACAGATTTAATAGAATATAATTTGCCAGATAAAGTTATTTTTGGCAACATAAATTTGAAAAAAAACACCGCTGTGCTTTCCGAAATTATTTTTGATATTGAAAGCCGAGCCAAAATTACTAACTTAGGTGAAGACGGGACCATTGAGATAAAAAATAATGTAGACACAAAGACCATAATTATAAAATATCCGTATGGATCAGTTGAAGCGCGGTAAAAAATGGGGTTTTTCGCTGATTGAAGTGGTCATTGCCACCGGAATTTTAGCGATGAGCGTGTCGTCAATTATGTCATTGGCAATTTATACGCAAAAAAACACTCAATTTTTGTTAGAAAAGACCTACGCGACCATTCAAGCGTCAAATGGAATTGAGATGGTTCGGGTTCAGCGCGATCAGAATGTTAGTGATTCAAATTCAGCCACCGATTGGAATAACGGTTCTAATGACACAGCCAATTTTTCAAGCGATTCGTTTAATTTTTCAGGCAAAACATTTACCCGAACGATTATTTTTAAGACAGATGGAAAAATTACCAGCGCGGTCGCTTGGGGCGCTGGCGGTAGTAATAAAATTACTCTTGTTGCTCAATTAACTGATTGGAAATTTGAAAGATGAAAAACACTAATCGTAAAACCGGATTTAGTTTGATTGAAATTGTGATTGCCACTGGTATTTTTGCTTTTGCCTTGGTCGCGGGTTTGTCGTCCTACCAAAGTTTTAATCGGACCTATAAAGCCACTCAGGCGAAAAGAGAAGCGACCCAGACCCTGCAATTTATTTACGAAACCATTTCTCGCGAGGTCTGGTCTGCGGATAAAATTGTATTTGATGTTGCTAATACTAAAAAAGCCACGATCGGCAGTGTTGTTTTGGAGTATAAAAATAATGAAATTCAAATAGGAGCCGTACGGCTAAATGATTCGGCAAAAGTTAAAATTGATGATTTTACTTTGTGTCCAGATAAAAATAGCGTAAGAATCGACGACTGCACAACGGATAGAAATTTGGTGGTTCAATTTCAAATGGATTTTTCAGGCCGGCAAGAAACCATAAAATTTGTTAATACTTTGCGAAAATTATGACATTTAAGAAAATTAAATCAGGAAAGTCGCAATCAGGCAGCGCTTTGATGACGGTTTTGGTGGTGGTGTCAATAATGACCATCGTTTCGCTTTCTGGCTCAAAAATTTTAATGATGCAGTTTGAAAATATTCGCAATTTTGCCTCGTCGCGCGCCGCGTTTTATCTGGCAGAATCAGGCATAGAGCAAGGTCTTTACGATTTTAGAAGAGATCGTCGGGAAGAGAAGAGTGATCAAAAGATTTCTTTGGGGGCGATTGATGGCAAGAATTTTGATTTTAATTATTCGTCAATTTTTTGGGTGAATGAAGTTGCAGATGTGAATGTGGGTCAAGATAATGTTTGGGATCAGGAAGTAAGTACCGGAGAATTACAAAATTTGCAATATAAATGGGCTTGGTTGGCAGGTGTCAATAATGATAACCGTCGGGCGCAGATTTTACATTATACAGATAGCGGAGAAGCAATTTCCGGCGCGGTGGTGGTGGCAGCTCCGGCGCCGTCTGCTTTTCAATCTATTCCTTTTGATACTCAAACCAAAAAATTTCGCTTTCTAATGTTTGGGGCAGGGATAAAAGATTTTAACTTAAAGTGTAGCGTTACAACATCAAAGTGTTTGGCTGATACACAAAATACCATTACCAGTAAGGCGTCTTATGGCGGGATTTCGCGAAAATTAGAAGTAAAAGTTGATCGCCAGACCGGCGCGTTAATAAGTTTGTTTGACTATACTTTGTATAGTGTTGGCGAAATTAAATAAACAATCTGGGCTCGCAATAACCAAAATAAAAAAATTTGACAATTTTTTGTTTTTGTGTAATAATGGAATAGACTTCTTCCGGAATAATTTTTCGTAGCGAAACGCAGTAATTTTGAGCGAAAATTGTGAAGAACGAGGAAAGGTATATGGAATATCCATTGACGAGTTATGAACAATTTGCAGCCAAAATTACAAGTTGTAGTAGAAAAGGTTATTGTGGAAGAAGTCTAACAAAAAATAATCCGTAGACAGCAAGCGAGGTTCAGATTTCTGATTTTGGAAGAAGTCTAGTAAGTCTTGCCGAGGAAATATTGTTAAATTGTTTTTAACCTTGAATTTCGTAATTCAAGGTATTTAATCAATATTTACCAACTGCGGAAACCGCAGTTTTTTAAAACGGGAACAATATGAAACTTTCAAAAGAACAGAAAAAACAGTTTGTAAAAAAATTAGCCAAAAAGGTTAATCAGGCAAAGGCGGTGATAATTCTCGGATTTAAGGGCACTGGTATGAGCCAGATGACTATTTTGCGCCAGGCGCTTCGGGAAAAAGACATTGAGATGTTTGTGGTAAAAAATAGTTTGCTTGAACGCGCGTTTCGCGATCAAGGCGCCTATTTGCCGCCAGAAATTTTAAAACAACCGTTGGCGATTGTGATTGGTCTGACTGATGAAGTTGAACCAGCCAGGCAAATCGTGGAAATTGGTAAAGAAGTTGAGACCATCAAGCCATTATCAGGAATTTTTGAAGGTCAAATAGTGGACGAGCAATATATTCGAGAATTGGCGCAGTTGCCCAGTAAAGATGAAATTAGAGCAAAATTAGTTAGCGCGATTAAAGGTCCGATTACCAGCATGCATAATGTTTTGCGATACAATTTAGCGGGTTTGATTGAAATTTTGAAACAGAAAAGTCAGATGGCTAAATTCTAAACTCTTCAGCCAGAGGCTGATCCGCCTTTGGCGGACAATGTTTCAATGTTTATTGCATTAAATCAAAAATCAAACAGCAAAAAGCAAAAACAAATATCAAAATTACGACTTACGCAAAATTCGGCTTTATGTTATATTTTCTTGGATAATCGCTTCTCAGCACGCTCGTCGCCCCAGCGTGGCTCCTCGCTCGTCCTCGCCTATAGATTTTCCGCCAGAGGCGGATCTGCCTTTGGCATGACACTTTGACGGGCAGGCATTTTGATTTATCATTTTTGATATTTGATTTATTATTGTGTTATTAGAAAATATTATACGAAATTACGAAAATTAAAATAATTTTAACTTTGGGTTGTCATTTTGCATTTTGAGATTTGCATTTTGCATTTGACGACCGAAGGGAGGAACATGTCAGAAGAAAAGCGAACAAAAACCGAAACAAGCAAGGAGGAGAAAAAAGAAAAGTTAGCGGCTTTTTCAGAAATTGTGGAAAAGATTGAGAAGTTGTCTGTCAAGGACTTGGCTGATTTTGTTAAAGGATTAGAAGATCGTTGGGGTGTGCAAGCAGTTGCAACTGTTTCTGCTGGCGCTGGAGCCACTGCGCCCGCGCAGCCAGGCGCGCCCGCGGACGCGGATGAAAAAGCCGAATATACTATTCATTTGGCAGATAGCGGCAGTCAAAAAATCGCAGTGATTAAAACGATTCGCGAAATCCGTAATGACCTTGGACTCAAAGAAGCCAAGGATTTGGCAGATGGCGCGCCCAAAGATATTAAAGAAAATGTGCCCAAAGAAGAAGCGGAAGAAGCCAAGAAAAAGCTGGAAATAGCAGGTGCTAAGGTTGAATTGAAATAGATTTCAATTCAACCAGAATTTCAATGTTAGATGCTATATTTTAGAATATTAAAATGATATTCAAATTTTTAGAAATAAATTTTAAATTTTACATTGTCATTTTGCCTGCCCGCTAATCGCCTGAGCGATAGCGATGGCGGGCGGGAGATTTGTGTCTTACATTTTGAGATTGAGGCAATTTCTATCAAATCAAATATGAAAATGCTAAAATCTAAAGTAGACCAATTAAGATTAATCCATGGCACTGTCCAATTGCCTTGCTTTATTCCTTGCGCCACGCGCGGGGTTTTGCGCGGGATTTCTTGGGATGAGTTAAGCAAAATTGGCTATAATATGATTTTGGTAAATGCTTACTATATGTATTTGTTCCCGGGATTAGAAACAATCAAAAAACTGGGCGGTTTGCATCAGTTTATTGGTTGGCAGGGCGCGATTTTATGCGACAGCGGCGGCTTTCAGGTTTTTTCGCTAAAGCCAAAGATAGGGGATAGGGGAGTTAGATTTAAATCGCATATTGATGGCAGCGAGCATTTTTTTACGCCAGAGTTGGTTTGGCTGTCTAACGAGGTTTTAGGCGCTGACATTGCGATGCCATTAGACGATTGTCCGCCGGGCGAGGCGGATAAAAAAAGAGTTGAGCAGGCGGTTAATAGAACTCATAATTGGCTTTTAAGAACTATTAACGCCAAAGAAAAAAGCCCTGCCAGAAAAACCGAACAAATACCGAAACTATTCGGAATTGCGCAGGGCGGAATATATCAGGATTTAAGAGAAAAATCAGTAAAATTTGTGGTAGATTTGTATAAAAGAAAAATGATTGACGGAATTGCCATCGGCGGCGTGGCAGTAGGCGAACAAAAGGCGAACATCAGGCAAGTTATTCGTTATGTAAGCAAGTGGTTGCCCAAAGACGCGCCCAAATATCTGATGGGGATTGGCGAGCCAGAAGATATAATATTTGCAGTTAGACACGGTTTTAATATGTTTGATTGCGTTTTGCCGACACGAATGGGGAGACATGGGGTCGCTTATCAGCGACAAATTTCAAAATCCAAATTACAAATTCCAAATATTAAATACGAAAAATTGGATCTCAGGAAAAGTAAATTTAAAACTGATAAAAAGTGGGGATATTTGAGTTATTTATTGCGGATTGGCGATATGCAGGGCGCTCGGTTGGCGAGTTTAGAAAACTTGCGAGTGTACTATAGTTTAATGCAGAAATTGCGAAAAAAATAATCAGAATTGTTATTGCGAACAGATTCATCTTAATGTCATTTATGTTTAGTATATATTAAGTTTTTATGTGGATTGTGGCGTCTATTCGTCTAACTGATTAAAATTAAAATCTTTAACATTTTAGTGCGATCGCATCAGTTTGTTAAAGATTCCAATAAATTTAATTGAGGAATAGCGCGCAAAAAAATAGCATGCCTTGACATTTGTCAGGGTTTTATAGTATATTGTTGATGATTTAATAAAAGCACATTGACAAGGAGGTAGACGTGATGGATGTGGAGGTGCCGAAAGAGACAATTAGCACGTTATGTAGAACGATAGCCGAGTTATTTCAGAAGAATAGGGAATTGAATCTTAGTTTGAGGCGAGAAAAAGCCGAAAAGCAAGTGCTACGAGAGCAACTGTGGGCGAAGAAAATAGAAACTGGCCAAGACGAACTTTTGGAATATTTGGCAAAACAGATTGACAAGGAGGAAGGACGCGATGGGTAGAGAGGAAGAGCCATATAAAACAATTGATGAGTTGCTTAATGATATTAGTGAGTTGAAATCGAGTTTAAAACGAGTAACAACCGAAAAACGAGCATCGGAAAAATCGTTGCTATCGGCGCAAGCAAGAATTATAGAATTGGAAGAGCAATTGCAAAAAACGCAGGCAATAATTGGTGCCCGTGAAAGAAAATCCAAGAAAGTACTAAATGAACTTAAGGTAGCACTCTAGATAACATGAGAGGATGGACTAACCGAATCTGAGGTAGTAGACAACCTTATAGAGATTTTAACAGGAAAAGAGGAAGAAGAAAGAGTGATAGCAAGAATACCGGAACCTGCAGCAGAAGCGCTAATTGAAGATTTAGGTTTGCCAGATGGAGGTCTGAAATGACATTAAAAGCAGTCCGGGCAGATGAAATCACCAGGCCCAAAAAGCCAAAATCCGAAAAACCGCTAACTTGCTGAGAGGTAGAACATACTTTATATTATGATTTGACCATTGAGGATTGTGATAATGTAGGGTTGCATCAGCATTTATCCAGATGTCCAGGTTGTTTGAAAATGTTGCTTCAATTGCGGGCGGACAGATTACTACATCGCGGGAGAGTAGAAAAACCTGAATACGTTTGATCGTTATTTCAATAGCAGTTATTTCGTGGGGCGGGAGCGTTCAAAGACGTCTCGCCTTTTTTTATATTGTGAATGAGTGTGGTATAATGTAATTAAATCAAAAGTCAAAAGTCAAAAATTAAAAATCAAAATGGCCCCGAACAATCCCGGCGGTAGCGGGATATACGGGGCAGGCAAATTTCAAAATGTAAAAAATGTAAAAAAAATTATGGCGCAAGCAATATTAGATAAATCAGGGGGTAAAGAGAGTAAAGACGGCGCAAATTCAGTAACAGAACGGGAAAATGTAACCGGTGCAACCGACGCGCAAGGTGAAAAAATAACCACAGCAACAGAAGCGAATTTATCGCAAACAGAAACAATAGTAGATAAAGATGTGACAGAAACACCAGTAATCGCTGGAAAAACCGAAACCGCGTCAGCGCCTGACGCAACAGTTGAAGTGGGCAATTTGCCAGAAGCGCCAAGCCAAAGCCAACCCGGCGCAGAAGAAAAAGTGATATTGACAGATACAACGGTCTATCCGGGTAGTAAGGAAAATTTAGCGGATGCTCATATTGCAGATGATTTTGTAAAAAGATTGTTAGCATTAAAAGAAGCCAACGAAAATCAAGGAGATGGGACAGAACAAGTTTAATCTCAAATCTCAAAATTCAAAATGACAATGTAAAATTCAAAATGATTTTGCATTTTGGATTATATTAAGCGATTTTTTCCCGCACTGCGATACGGGCGGGAATGCCAAGGCGGGGGAGTGTTAACAAAATTAAGATGATTTTTATAATAATTTTCGGGATATTGATCTTGGTCTTTGGTATAGGACTGATAATTTTTAGTTTGCAAAAAGAAGCGGCGCGCAAAAAACGGATTTTATCAACAGTTACTTTGCAAATTACTGTTCCCAAAGAATCAACCCGCCGCGACGATCAAGACACTAGCAACGAACCAAAGGATTTTCGCGAGGCGATCGCGCCGACCGATCAATTTTTTTCTTCGCTTTCCTCGCTTTTTAACCGCGACTTTCGCCGCCAAATACTATCTGATCAAGATTATTTATCATTTGAAATTGTCTCGTATAAAAATGAAATTTCTTTTTACATTGCCTGCCCTAAGGATTTGATGAGTTTGGTTGAAAAACAGGTCAATTCGTATTATCCTTATGCTAATATTGAGCGGGTGCGCGGTCATAATATTTTTGCCATTGGCAATGGCAAGGTTTCAGCCAGTAACATTAAACTAGTCAAAAGATTTATTTTCCCAATAAAAACCTATCGCTATTTGGATTCTGATCCATTGAACAATTTGACTAACGCGCTTTCTAAAATGGGACAAAACGCGTCCGGCGCAATTCAGTTTTTGATTAAACCGATTTCAAATAACTGGCGGATGGCGCCAACGTCTGCCGCCAAGCAAGTGATGGAAGGAAAAAATACTTATATGTATTCAAAATGGTGGCAAAAGGCGCTGAGTAATTTTTGGGAAGGAACTTCAAAAAGCGCTTCGCGCGCCGCCACACTGCCCGGTCAAACCATGCAAACCGACAGCCAAGGCAATCAGATGTATCGCCACACCCCGGCGCAGGAAGAATTGATGAAAGCGTTTAATGAAAAAGCCGCTAAGCCCGGTTTTGCGGTTGAAGCGCGGGTGGTGGCAGTTGCGCAGGATGAACAATCTGTTAAAATGCTTAAAAATAATATTGTGAGCGCCTTTGCTCAATTTAACGCGCCGGCGTGGAATAGTTTCAGAACCTCTTCGGCTGAGCAAAAGCAAATTATTTTGGACTATATTACTCGTAATTTTAATAAGGGAAATGTGCTCAATTCTGAGGAGGTGGCGTCGCTTTGGCATTTGCCAAATAAATTTATCCAGACGCCGAATATCAAATGGTTGCAATCGCGCACTTTGCCCGCGCCCACCAATTTGCCAGAACAGGGTGTAGTGATAGGAAAAAGCGTTTATCGCGGCGAGGAAAAGTTGATTCGTTTTAAGGACGATGATCGACGCCGTCATTTGTTTATGATTGGTAAAACCGGTGTTGGTAAAACCACTTTATTTGAAAATATGATTATGCAAGACATTTCTCAGGGCAAAGGGGTTTGTTTTGTTGATCCATTGGGCGATGCGATTGAATCAATTCTGCAAAAAATTCCCACTCATCGCGCCCGCGATGTGATTGTTTTTGATCCGTCTGACACTGATTATCCGCTGGGACTTAATTTGCTTAATTGGGAAAAACCAGAAGAAAAGGATTTTTTAGTGTCTGAATGGTTGGAAATTTTCTACAAACTTTTTGATCCGGGTCGCACTGGTATAGTGGGACCGCAGTTTGAGCATTGGGGGAGAAATGCCGCGCTTTCAGTTATGAGTTTGCCTGAAGGCGGGACTTTGATTGATATTCCCCGCATGTTCACTGATGATGATTTTCGGGACAGAGTGATTGCGAATGTAAAAGATCCGGTCGTTCTGGCTTTCTGGCAAAAGCAATTAGTGAAAACCGCTGATTTTCATAAGTCAGAAATGTTTAATTATTTTATTTCTAAATTTGGACGGTTTATGACCAATGATTTGATGCGTAATATTATCGGTCAGGCGCGATCTACGTTTAATTTTCGACAGGTGATGGATGAGGGGAAGATTTTACTGATTAATTTGTCAAAGGGAAAAATCGGCGAGATGAATTCCAATCTTTTAGGTATGATTTTAGTGTCAAAAATTCAGGCGGGGGCATTCTCGCGCGCAGACATTAGCGAAGAAAACCGACGGGATTTTTACCTTTATGTTGACGAGTTTCAAAATTTTACCACTGATACATTTGCGACAATTTTGTCTGAAGCCAGAAAATACCGCTTAAATTTGAATATTACCAATCAGTACATTGCTCAATTAACAGAGAAAATTCGCGACGCGGTGATTGGCAATGCCGGCACATTGGTGGTCTATCGGATTGGCGCGGCTGACGGTGAATTTATGTCAAAAGAATTTCCCGGGGCAACGATTGACGATATGGTTAATTTAGATAGATTTAAGACATATGTTAAATTGTTGATTGATTTGACGCCTTCAAAACCGTTTTCTATGCTGGGCATAAAAACGAATTATCCTTCAAATCCACAAATGTCAGAGTGGATAAAACAGAATAGCCGGGCGCTTCACAGCCGGGCAAAGACGCAAGTTGAAAAAGAAATCGGCGGACGCGGCGGCTTGACTGCGCCGCCGGCGCCCGAGCCAACCGAGGCGCTTCGCCAAACGTAGATAAATCAAATATCAAAAATTAAAAATCAAAATGACATATCAAAAATTAAAAATATTTTTACATTTTAATATTTGTTTTTGATATTTGATATTTGATATTTGATTTATTAATAATAGGGAAAATAATTTCCACCATTGTTGATTAAAAATAATACAACAAAAACCTAAAATAATAATTTTATGAAAAGTTTAGACGAAAAAGAACAAAAGTTGGCGCAAGAGTTTGAAAAAATGTTTTCTCATTTGGACTGCGCCATCTCGGCATTATCTGATTTGAAATCCGAGCTTTTTGAAATATACCAAAGTGAATTTTCTGTTCCGTCGGGCGCTAAACCAATTGATCAAAAAAATTTTATCGGTGTTTTTGACGGCAGATGCTTGAAGAGCGCGGATAAATTATTTCCGGTGCCAGAAAATTATATTTCAAAATCAAAAATTGTTGAGGGCGATAAATTAAAACTTACAATTGAGGCAGACGGAAGTTTTATTTTCAAACAGATTGACAGAGTAGAAAGAAAGAAACAAATAGGAAAAATTATCGAAATTTCTGGAAAATATATGGCGCAAGTTAAAAAACGGCTTTATAAGGTTTTGCCTGCTGGCGTAAAATTTCATAAACCGTTGGTTGGCGATTTTGTGACCATTGTTTTGCCGCGCGAGGGCGAAGCCAAGTGGGCGGTGATTGAAAATAAAATCGATAAAAATTAAATATGTTAGCCATAATAATTTTATTGGGTTGCATTTTGCTGGCGATAATCATCGGGATAATTTTGCTGATTATAAGAATGCAAAAAGAGGAGAATAATCTGGAAAATTTTGTTGACGAGCAATATGTTTTACTCGAGATTCTGGTGCCCAGAAATAATGAAAAAGGACCTCCTCACTCTGAAAGTATGTTTGCCGCCTTGCATGGAATTTTTGATCCCGGCAAGAATTATCAAGATCATATTAGTTTTGAAATTACCTCAAAAAATAAATATATTTTATTTTATTGTTGGGCGCCAGAACGACTAAAGGACTTTGTTGAAGGGCAGATTTACGCGCAGTATCCCACAGTTGAAATTCGCGAGGCGCCAGAGGATTATTCGCTAAATTTAAATGCTAACTTAAAATTTGCCGGCACTACTTTAGAGTTAAATAAAAGTGATGTTTTCCCGATAAAAACCTTTCCCAATTTTGAAGTTGATCCGCTGGCGTCGATTACCAGTGTTTTGTCAAAGGTCTCTGGCGATCAGCAGGTTTGGATTCAACTATTGGTCCGTCCGGTTTCAGATGATTGGCGACAAAAGGGCATTAGTTATGTGCGAGCGATAAAAGCCGGAGAAAGTGTTGAAAAACCATCGCTTTCTTCACGGATTATCTTGGGGGCGTTTGATTTTACTAAGGAAGTGGTTAAAACCGCTACTACTGTGACTCCCCAAGAATCAGGAGCAGGGGAGAGTGAGCCGCCCAAACTTTCCGGACCTGAGGAAGAAGCGCTGAGCGCCATTGAGCAAAAGGTGGTTAAACTTGGTTTTGAAGCAAAAATCAGAATAGTTGCTTCGGCTGAAAACGAGGTGCAAGCGCGCAGTAAATTGCAAAATGCGGTCTCGGCGTTTAAGCAATTTAACGCGACTAACATTAATGGTTTTGTTGCCAAAGAGATTTTGACTAATCAGGATATTTTAGAAAAATATCAGCAAAGATCTTTTCAGAAAGATGGCTATATTTTAAATATTGAAGAATTGGCGTCAATTTTCCATTTGCCGCATATTACTGTGGAAACGCCGTCAATTGCTTGGGCAGGCGCTAAAAAGGGAGAGCCGCCCAGCAATTTGCCGATTGCGGGCACAGTTGACGATATTGATTTGACTCTATTTGGCCGGACAAATTTTAGGCATTTTAATCAAAAATTTGGGATTAAATCGCGCGACCGGCGCTTGCACTTTTACGCGATTGGCAAAACCGGCACCGGAAAAACAACGATGTTGGAAAATATGATTATTGATGATATAGAAGAGGGGAGAGGGCTGGCGGTAGTGGATCCGCATGGAGATTTGATTGAGCATATTTTAAATTTCATACCCGAAAAAAGAATCCAAGATGTGATATATTTTGCTCCGCACGATAGGCAATTTCCGATTGGATTTAATATTTTAGAGAAAGTTGATGATGATTTGAAATCAATTGTTGCTTCTGGCGTGGTCGGGGTTTTCAAAAAAATTTTTGGCGAGTCCTGGGGTCCCCGATTAGAGTATATACTAAGAAATACGGTTTTATCGCTTTTGGACTTGGATGATGCCACTATGCTGGGAATAACCCGGGTTTTGGTTGATAAGGCCTATCGAAAAAAAATGGTAGATAAAATCAAGGATCCGGTAATTAAGGATTTCTGGGTGAGTGAATATGAGCAATACGATGCAAAATTTCGCACTGAGGCAGTCGCGCCCATTCAAAATAAGGTTGGTCAGTTTTTGTCTACTTCTACCATTCGCAATATTGTTGGACAGTCAAAATCAACCATTGACATTCGTGAAATAATGGACAATAAGCGAATTTTTTTGATTGATTTGGCAGTCGGTAAAGTCGGGGAGGATGTGTCGTCTCTTCTTGGCGCGATGATGATTACAAAAATCCAGTTGGCTGCGATGCAAAGAGCCAATGTTCCAGAAGATGAGCGGATAGATTTTTATCTTTATGTGGACGAGTTTCAAAATTTTGCGACTGAAAGCTTTGCGACAATTTTATCCGAAGCGCGCAAATATCATTTGAATTTGATAATGACCAATCAATATATTGCCCAGATGCCAGAAGTGGTGCGCGACGCGGTTTTTGGCAACATTGGTTCTTTGGTGAGTTTTCGGGTTGGCGCAACTGACGCGGATTTTTTACAGAAAGAGTTTGAACCGGTTTTTGACGCTAATGATTTGGTAAATATGGATAATTATGATATCTATGTAAAAATGGCGATTGACGGTGTTACTTCAAATGCATTTTCAGCGCAGACCCTGCCGCCTAAAACCAAAAGATTTGGACACCGCGATCAAATTATTGATTTTTCACGCCATCGCTACAGCCAGAGTAGGGAAGAGATAGAGGAAAAAATTCAGCAATGGTCAAATGCGCTCGCTCAAGAAAATATTGAAACCCACAAAAAAGATACGGTTATCGGGCAGGAAAGATCCGAAAAAATTAAGAACTTAGGGTATCGTAAAATTAAAAGTTTAACGGGAAATGATTGGTATGTTAGAGAAAATCAAAAATCAAAAATCAGAAATCAAATAGAAAATGTCAGTCAAGATAAAGCTCCATTTGCAAAAATCCCCGAAAGCTTGCGCCATCCGCCCCTGGCGGAAGCGGAGCAATACGGGGCAGGCACCCGATTAGATAACTTTGTATCTAACGGGGCAGGCAAAAATCAAATAGAATTAGAATCAAAATCTAAAGATGAGAGTAATCATAGCAGTGATGATAGTAGTGCAACAGAATCAAAATATCAGGATGTTAGCCAAGATAAAAACGAGCCAGCCAAACCCAAAATTCCCCCCAGATATAGTATATACTCTAAAAAACCAAAGAATTATGCGAAAGTTGACAAAAGTTTTTTTGATTTGAATAGGTTCAATAAAAAAGAGGATACTAAAAGTCGCCGGTGAAGAATCTTCTGATGAGTCAGAAGAAACCGGATTTTAAGCGGGGGAGTGGTTTTCGGGGGAGTGGTCAAATTTAGACCATAAATAATAAACAATAGATAATAATGTCGGGAGCGCGGAAGGACTGAGCAGGGCAAAATGCAATTTTTAAAAATTTTGAACTAATAATTTTTTTAATAAAAAAAATTATAAAAAAAATCAGAAAACGTGTCTAACCTCAAAATGTCGTAAAATATACATTGTGCGACGATATATTAAAAACATCAGGGAACGCATCCGTTACAATATTCCGTTACAATATTTCGTCCTCGCCTTCCCGAACATCCTCGCTATCGCTCGGATTACGGGACAAGCGCTCTCGGCTGCCTGCCCCGTTTATAATTGTTTCTCTCTAATCTCTTCCTCAATTCTCTTTTTGCCCAATATATTAGATAATAGCCAATATCTGATAGTTCCGATGTTGGCGAAAATTCTCAATGTAAAGACGATTATCACCGCCAAATATAAATCCAAACTCAATTTGTCTCCCAAGTAAGTAATAGCGACAGCCAGTATCATATTAAAAATTAAACCAGAGACAAAAATTGAATGATTATATTTATGTTGCAAGTCCGCGCGCATCGCGCCGAATATTGAGTCCAGTATGCCTAAGATTCCAATGGCGGTATAGCGCGTAAATTCAATCGGTATTTCGTAAGGCAGCCACACGCCCAGCGCAATTCCGATTATAAGACCAAATAATGCAAACCACATAAATGCTCCTTTCGTCGCATAAATTCCAAATTCCAAATTTCAAATCTTTAATTTGAAAATTAGAATTTTTAAATTGTTTATAATTTGTTACTTATGATTTGTTATTTATTTGACTTTCGTGGTCAAATTAACAGGCTAAAACGCTCAAAATTGCGCTCTCAAGCGTTTTTTACATTATAGCCGACTCTTTGTATATCCGCAAGCGTTTTTTAATAATTTTTAATTTTTCAAATATTCTAAAATCTAAAATCCAGTTTCTAAATTCTATTTTCTATGCCAGAAAACTAAAATGGGAGTGGCAATAAAAATTGACGAATATGTGCCAGTAATCATGCCAATCAGCATGGCTACAATAAATGGCTGAATGGTATTTCCGCCCAAAGTTAACATTACTATCAATACCAAAATAATTGTTAGCGAGGTATTAAGCGATCTGCCCATTGTTTGAACTAAACTGTAATTAGCGACCGATTCAATATCGAGACCTGAATAGGGTGAATTGCTGTGAAAATTTTCCCGAATTCTGTCAAAAACAACGATGGTGTCGTGAACGCTGAAGCCCAAAATTGTAAGCAGAGCGGTGATAAACATTGAATCAATTTCATAACCCCAAAAATGACTCAGGATGCTAAAAGCGCCCAAGACAATCAGTAGATCGTGCACTAACGCGATTATCGCGCTTATACCAAATTTCCAGGGCGATAAAAATTTAGGCAGGCGGCGAAACGCCAAAGCAATATAAAAAATTATGGCAAACATTGCTAAAATTATGGCAAAAATTGATTTTTGGCGCAAATTCTGCGAAACTGTTGGTCCGACTGTTTCAAATCTTCTTTCCTCGCTCTCCCCTACTTTGTTTTTAATGGCATTAATTATTTCATTTTTTTTGTTTTCGTCTATTTCTTTCATTTTCAAAACCCAACCCCCCTCCCCTATTTGGTATATACTTAGGTTTTCTATATTTTTGTCGGCAAGGGCTTGTTTAATTTTGTCATTGGAAAAATTAGTGTTTTGTTTGGTTTCAATTTCAATAATTGATCCGCCGACAAAATCAATTCCCAGACGCAATTTGAAAATCAACAGAGAAATAATCCCAGTCAAAATTATTATTCCGGATATCGCTAAATACCAAATTTTTTTTCTACCGAGAAGATTCATTTTTTTAATTTTTCTTTCAAAATCAGCAACATCAAAGTTTTTGAAATAGTAATGGCGGAAAACATTGAAACCAAAATTCCGATTAAAAGGGTGATGGCAAATCCTCGCACTAATCCGGTGCTTAACCAGATTAAAATTATGGCGGTGATAATTGAAGCCATATTTGAGTCGCGAATCGACAGCCAGGCGCGATCAAAGCCAGTTTCAATTGCCTCTTGGAGTGAATTCCCTTGTTTTAATTCTTCTTTGGTTCTTTCAAAAATTAAGATATTGGCGTCCACTGCCGCGCCGATTGATAAAATAAAGCCGGCAATTCCAGAAAGTGTCAGGGTGATGGGAATCAATTTGAAAATCGCCAGCACAATTAAAGTATAAATAATGAGGGCAATGCCGGCAATTAGTCCTGACAAGCGATAATAAAAAACCATATATACAAACACAACTAATAGCCCGATAATGCCAGCGATTAAACTTTTTTGAATTGATTCATTGCCAAGCGTGGCGCCAATGCTTCGCTCTGACACGACTTTGAGCGGCACTGGCAAAGCGCCGGAGTTGAGTTGCAATGCTAATTCGCGCGCGCCTTTTAAGGTAAATTCACCAGTAATTACCGCGTCGCCAGCGCTAATTTCATTTTGCACAGTTGGCGCTGAAACGAGCGCGCCGTCTAACACGATCGCGACTGGTTTTCCAATATTTCTGGCAGTTATTTCGCCAAACCGTCTTGCGCCTTCAGCATTAAATTTTAAGGAAATTTGTGGTTTATTATTGATTGATTGACTGTTAGCGCCAGAAAATGTTACATCGGCTTTTGCCAGATGCGCGCCGGTCAGACCGGTTAAATTCCAGCCCGGAGCGCTGCCGTCTCCCCCGCCTTGACTCGGGTCTATCACTTGTTCTTCAAAAGTAAGTTCAGCGGTCTTGCCGATCGTGTCCAACGCTTCTTTGGGATTTTTTATTCCCGCTAATTCGACACTAATACCTTTTTTGTCGCCATAAGATGTTTCGCGAATCGTTGGTTCGGATACGCCCAAACCATTGACTCGTTTTTCAATTACATTGATCGCGCCGGCCAGCGCTTGTTTTTGGTTGGCGGTCTCAATTTTAGAAAAGTCCGCTTCATATTCAATATGCACTCCGCCGGCCAGATCTAAGCCCTGGACAATATCAAGTTTTTTGTCAATAAACCAAAATTTTAAGTTTGGTCCAGATGGCATATCAATTAGAATCGCCAGCGCCAAAATTATTAGAATTAGGCACAACTTAGTAATAATATTTTTTTTCATAGTGAAAGCGCGGTTGATTATAAATATTTATTAGTTTTATTTTTCTTTAGGATTTCAATTATCTTTTTTACTTCTTGCGAAGCGTGTTGATTGATAACCAAAATAGCGTCTGGCGTATCAATGATGGCAATGTCTTTTAGCCCAACCGTGGCAATCATTTTTTTGTGTCCCAGCACAAAAATATTTTCGTCATTATGCCCGATGTGGTGTCCTTGGGAGATATTGGTAACGCCAAGTTTTTTGGACAGGATATCATAGACCGATTTCCAACTGCCGACATCTGACCAATCCAAATCAGATGGGATCACGAGCATTTTATCTAATTTTTCCACAATGGCTGTGTCAATCGGTTCGTTAGGCATTTTTTCAAACAATCGATTAATTTTTTTTGGCTCATTTGTGGCGCGTATTTTATTTAAGATATTATAAATTTTTGGTGAGTGCTTTTTGTATTTATTAAGTATTTGAGAAGCGCTAAAAATAAAATAAGATCCGTTCCAAAGGTATTCTAATGACTCAAAATATTTTTGCGCGGTTTCTTTATCTGGTTTTTCAACAAATTTTTCTATTCGAAAAATGATTTGTCCAGAAATTTTTTCAAATTCTTCGCCGATTTTAATATATCCATAGCCGGTTTCAGGATAAGTTGGTTTGAGTCCGATTGTCATTAAAAACTGCGGGTGTTTTTCAATTATTTTGAAGGCGAGTTTTAAATCAATGACAAAATTTTTCTCTTTTTGGATTTCATGATCTGAGGCAATGGTGGCTAAGATTGCTTGCGGATTTTTTTGATAAATTCGCAGGGTTGATAGACCGATGGCTGGCGCGGTATTTTTTGCGACTGGTTCAACAATATAATTTTTTAGAAGAATTTGTGGCAGTTGTTGGCGTCCTAACGGAATAAGTTTTTTCCCAATGCTTAAAAAAATATTTTGCTGAGGAACAACTTTTGCCACACGCGCATAGGTCTTTTGGATAAGAGTTTTTCTACCGGTAAATTTCTGAAATTGTTTGGGGGTTTTTTGCCGCGAAAGCGGCCAAAGTCGGGTGCCTGACCCGCCTGCCATAATGACCGCGTAAAAATTTTGTTTTGACATAATGTTTAGTTTAATTTTTTTAGAGTAAAGTTTGATTTTATGAGAACATTATATCAGTTTCAGCTTAAAACGCAAAATTAAAATTTTAAAGATGCGAGATAGTGCAAAATTTTCCTTAAATCGTCAGAGAGCGGATCTTTGATACTGATGGTTTGTTCTATGGCGAGATGAGTAAAGCCCAAATAAACTGAATGTAAAAATTGTCGGTGTAATCCAATTTGACGGCTAATTTTTTTAGATAATTTTGTGTTGTAGACCGGGTCGCCTAAAATCGGAAAGCCAATATTTGATAAGTGAATTCTGATTTGATGGGTTCGGCCGGTGGCGATTTTTACTTCAAGCAGAGATAGCGGATTTTTTTGAAAATTGTAAGAGCGAATTTTTTTGTACTCGCTTTTTGACCAGCGCCACTTCCCCCTATTTTGTCCCACTGGAATGTTGGAAAAAATAAACGGTTTTTTGCGCTGCGGATCGCGCGCTAAATATCCTTCAATGATGCCCTTTTCCGGGGTGTTGCCAATCACTAATGCTTGGTATTTTTTGATAATTTTTCTGGTTTTGAATTGGGCTTGAAGCGCTTTGAGAACTTTTTCGTTTTTTGCCAAAAGTAAAATTCCAGAAGTGTTTTTATCCAAGCGATGGGCGGGAAATATTTGATTGGCGATTTTTTGCTTTTTGAGATCATTCGCGATATCACAAGTTTCAATTCCGGCTGGTTTGGATAGAGCGAGTATATCTTGATCTTGATAAATAATTTTAATCATAAGTATATTTTATCCCCACACCTTTCCAGAATACCTCTCAGTTTGCTGCGAGGATGAATGGACATTATAAATTCTTTCGGCGGGGTTTAATACCTCGCCGAAAGGTGTGGGGATTTATCGCTAGACCGGCTGCGGCCTAATGGTGAGATAAAGAAAAAGGCGCCCATCGCGCTGACTTTCCAGCGGGCCGGGTATGCTGGTTGGTCGGGGGTGCGCGAGGGGCGCCACGGGCACTACTTTTTCTGCTTTCGGAACGGAATCCGAACACAGCAGAGTGGGTTAAAGTAGCGCCCGGAGATGGGTGGAGCGTCTGGGGTTGTGCCCTAAGGGGCAGCACACACGGAAAGGAGAGGGTCCCGAGAGGGTCCCCCCAGACGCTCCGAAAATGAAAGAAGGGAAGGGGGCGGGCTGCAGTCGGAAGAGGAGTCCCTGCAACCCACCCAGAAGACGGGAGGGTAGTGGGGAAAGGAGAACCCGCGCCCATCCGTCCTTTCGTAAAGACAATCTAATCTTATCATACAATTGCTTTGCTTGTCAAGTTCCGAAAGGTCGCCAGACCGTGGACAAATTAAATCAATTTGTCTTTGTCGTTTTTGGACTCTTCTAACATTTCCAATCCTTTGATTTGCGGGAAATTCGGTCCAGCAATGCCGGTAATGCCACCATAGATATTAAACAATGATTTGAACATTTTATTGAGCTGAACTTCTCTTCGCTTCCATTGTGTTTCAAAAGCCACTTTTTCTTTGATGATTTGCTCTTGCATTCCAAAATACGATTCTGCGATCGCTTCCATTTGCTGAGTGAACTCGTGGCTGTTCAGATATTCATATAATTCTTCGGCAGTGCTGGCACTTTGAGCTGAAATTGCCTTTTGTTTGGCGCCTTCCAGCAAGATATTACGCAAAAATGTTGCTAAGGCAATAAAATATTTTGGCGTGGTCACCCAAACTTTGTTAATAGGGATAATTTCCTTTGGAGCGTCTTTGGGTAAAACCATACTGACTAGCCCTGCGAACCTTGCTTTTTCCACGCGCTGATCGGAGCGTAATTTGTCAATCCATTTATTTTCCCAGTTTTTAGTCCGTTTGTTTTCCCATATAATTTTTCCAGCTATATTGCCCATTGGGGTTTTAACCAATTGAACCAAATCCGCGCCCCGTACGCCCTTTTTTACTTCTAAAATTTCGTCTTGGGGGAAAACGTTTCTCAGTGAATTTTCCAAATCCAATTCCAAAATTTCGCCTTGGGCTTGCTCAGAACCTTGTTCTGCTTTCCGTTTAAGTTCTTCGGCTACTTTTTTAAGATCAGCAATTTGTTTGTCTTTTTCTAAATTTTTTAGTCGATTTTCTTCGTTAATTTTTTGCGCTAAATTTTCTTTGGCTTTTTCTATTTCGTCAAAAATTTGTTTTTGACTTTTCAGTTCTCTTTCTTCGTCTTTTTCTCGTAGTAAGCGCAAACTTTTATTCAATTCTAAAAGTTGATTGCCAAGTTCACGGTTTCGCTTTTTTAATTCTTCTGCCTCATTTTCTTTATCTTTAATTTTCAATTCCTGTTCCGCTAAAATTTTCTCGCGCAATTTTTGTTCAAAATTTTTTTCGATTTCCTGTTTTTGCTCCTCGCGAATTTGATCCGTAAGCGCTTCGCTCAGTTCAATTTCTTTTTGGCAATAGGGGCATTTGATAGTATTTATCATAGTTCAAATATAACAAATTATTGTCTAAAAAACAAATCTCAAAAAGCAAAAGTTTTTTGACTTAAGATTTTTGATACTACGTTTCTCGGTTACTGCAACGATGCCCGTATCGTCTGACGTCTGACGTATTACGAAATTCATTCTAAAATCATAAATCCATATTCTTAAATCTTTTTAATGTTTTGAATTTTGAGATTTGAGATTAGTTCTCAAAAAATGCGCACCACTGACAAGGTTTGCCCGGGGTTTCGCGATGATCAAATTTTAGCGCTTGGATATTTTGCCAGACATCAATAATTTGTTTTTTGAAATCCTTCATTTCATTTTTGTCAAACGAAAAAATATGTTTGGCAAAACGATAATTTTCGTCCAAAAATTCAATTGCGGTCTCCCCTATTTTCCATTTGGTAAAAAAACGGTGATCCAATTCTCCCAAAAGCCAATAAAATTGCAGTTGCAATAAATAGTTGCGATCGCGTTTTTTTGTCAACCCCATTATTTCATTCCTGCTTTTGGCTTGCCCGGTTTTATAGTCAATCACCCGGACTAAATTTTTTCTTTTATCCAACCATTCAATTTTGTCAATTTTGCCAGTTAACGGTATACTGCCAAAGCGCACATTGTGAGGTCTGAAATTAAATTCAGTCCAAAGCGGTTTTTGAAAATTGTTTTTATTCCAAGACGGCGAATACCTCGGAGCTTGCTCCGAGTCCCGCCCCTTGGCGGGATCAAATGGCGGAACAAACGAATACCCCGCAGCTTGCTGCGTGGGTCGTTTATATTTTTCAAAATAATTGCTTAGCAATTTTTTACCCGCTTGTAAAAATTCAATCTTCTCTTTTTTTGATAAAATTTCTTTTTCAATCGCCCGATCAAAATATTTTATCAAATCGTTTGCTTCGGGCAAGTAATTATTTTTTATATAATCGCGAAAAAATTCTTCTAATGCTTTGTGTATGGCTGTTCCATAACTTTGCGCCGCTGACTTGATTTGCGGCAGGCGAATAATGTTTTTTAGCAAATAGTCGCGCGGACATTTTAGATAAGTGGTAAAACCGGTCGGGCTCAGCGGTTGATTTTTGACAATATTTTTTAGCCAAGTTTTTTCCGCGCGCGGAAAATTAATTATCGCGGTGGCGCTTAATTCATCTACGGTCTGAGCAATTTTGAAATTTAAATTGTTGGTAATATTTTTTCTTTTGATTTTTCGCGGCAGTTCTTCTAAAAAACGGCTGGAGCGCATAATGTCGTTTCCGCGAGTGTGAGAAGTAGAAATAAAAAGCGCATTTTTGGCGCGCGTGAGCGCGACATAAAACAATCGCCTTTCCTCTTGGACATTGATTTCTTTTTCGTTGTTTGAGTTTGTGCCAGAGATATTCGTTTGCGAGTTGATGGGCAGATAAAAAAGTTCTGGTTTGGTTTTTGACCAAATGTTTTCAAAAATCTGCGGCAAAAATACATATTCGTATTCTCGCCCTTTGGCTTGGTGGACGGTTTGGATAGTCACGGCTTTTTGTTGTCCAAAGAATTCTTGCGAGCCGTAAAGTTCCAGCCCATAATTTTGCATTGTCCGTAAGTCCTTAATCCATTCTTTAACATTGGACTTTGTGTCTTTGGCATTATTCATTAAGGTTTTTAAAGCGCTTATTTTTTCTAGCCGATCGCTGACGTTGCCGATTTCCGCGATAATATCAAATTGGTTAAAAATTATTTGGAGCACTTGCGGAGCCAAAAGTTCGGGTATTTGCAAAATCGTTTTTTGCAATTTTTCTAAAAAAATTTTTGTCGGCGCTGAAATGTTTTTTTGATTTTTAAAGTTTTTAGCGATAATCGCGCTTCCTAAATTTTTAAGGATAAAAATGTCTGAAAGCGCCAGTTGTTTTCTGAAATAAAAACATATTTGGTCAAAAAGGATTTTACTGGCTGGATTGATTAAAAATTCCACCAAAGACAAGATTTTTTCAATAATGGGCATTGACAGAATATTGTTGATTTTGGTGGTTTGGAAAGGGATTTTGCGTTGCGCCAAGGCAAAAGCGAAATTTTCTATTTGATTGTTTTGGCGGACCAAAATCGCCATTTTGTCAGGAGTGATTTTTTTGTCAACCAAAAGTTTTATTTTTTTTGCGATCGCAAAAATTTCATCATCTGCGCTTTGAAAAAGATTGATTTCTATACTCCCCTGCCTTTTTCGTTTGGCGATTAATTTTTGTTGCTTGGGATTATTTTTTTTGATAAGTTGGCGCGCACCGTCTAAAATGTTTTGCTTTGAGCGGTAGTTGATTGCGAGATGAATGATGTTAGCTTCGGGGTAGTTTTTCAAAAACCATTTTACATTATAATCAGACGCGCCCTGAAAACGGTAAATGGATTGATTGGGATCGCCCACCACAAAAATGTTGCCGTTTTGTCCGTAAAAAGAAGTTAAATGTTTGAGGATTTCAATCTGCGCGTTATTTGAGTCCTGATATTCGTCCACCAAAATGTATTGATATTTTTCTTGATAGATGAGTGCCAGATCCGGGTTTTTTTCAAACTCGTCTATCACCCAGTTAATCATATCTTCATAGTCGTAAAGGTTTTGTTTGGTTAAGTCCTCTTGGTAGAGCGCGTAAAATTCAAAAAGTTCCTGAGTGCGATTTAACTGGTTTATAAAAGTTGTATTTTTAGATTTTGATTTGCCATTTTGATTTTTGATGGTTTGACTTCGCTCACCATCAATCCTGAGCGTAGTTGAAGGATTGATTTTTGATTTGTGATTTCGCGCCAGCGTGAGCCGTTCCCGTTTAATATCTGCGATCGCTTTGGAAATTAATTTTAAGTAAAATAGATTACTTTTGAATGGTTTGATATATTTCCAATGATATCTTAGAAGTAATTTTTCAATAATTTTGAGCCGTTTCAAATCGTCAAGTTGCACCAGATCTAAAAAGTTAATTTGTTTTTCTTGATTGGTTTTATCTCCAAAAAGATGGGGAAAATCAGCGATGATGGAGTTGGTAAAACTGTGAAAAGTGGTGATTTTAACATCAAAAGCAGCCGCGCCGATAATTTTTGTCAATCGTTCTTGCATTTCCCTTGCCGCTGTCTCAGTAAAAGCGAGACATAAAATATTATAAGGATTCATCTGGGTCTGGCGTAAAATCTGGGCGATGCGGAGCGTAAGGATTTGGGTTTTGCCAGTGCCTGGTCCTGCCAAAGTAAGCACTGGTCCTTCAATTGTTTGAACCGCTTTTTTCTGCGCCGGATTGAGTTTTTGTAATTCTTGTAAAAGTTTTTTTGTCATAATGGGCTTTTGATATTTTTGATGTTTGGATTGGTGACATGGGTATATATTTGAGTGGTGCGGATATTCGTATGCCCAAGTAATTCTTGGACATATCGAATATCAACGCCATTTTCCAATAAGTGCGTTGCAAAGCTATGCCGAAGGGAGTGGAAGGTGGCCGATTTTTTAATGCCAGATTTATCCAACGCATTTGAGAAAACTTTTTGTAATGTTCTAGTTGATAATTTTCCACCCCGCTCACTTTCAAAAACATAAGCATTATTGTTTTTGAGTAATATTAGTTTTGCCAGATCTTCAACGATCTTTTTGGATAGCAAAGTAATTCTGTCTTTTTGTCCTTTTGATTGTTTAATATGAATAGTAAGCTCCTCCAGATCTATATCATTTACTTTTAGGTTAATCGTTTCGCTCACTCTCAATCCCCCGCCATAAGACAACTCGATTAGAAGCTGATGCTTCTTGTTTTTTATAGATCTGATAATCTGCGAGATTTCTTTGCGGGATAGAATAGTTGGTAAAGCGCTTTTCTCCTTGGCGGTTTTGATATCGATTTTCTGCCTTATGCTAACAATGTTATAATAATAAAATTTAATAGCGCTTAAAAATATATTTCGGGACTGCGCTGATACACTTTTTTTATGGCAGTCCAACAAAAAGTTTCTGATATTTTCAGCATCAATTTTTGAAAGATTATATTTCTTGAAATTAAAATATTTGTGGAGCGCAGACAAATAGCTCTTGGCTGTCTGGCGACTATAATCTCTGATAAGTAATTCACGCCTTACTTTATCAAGCGCATCTTGTATTTCCATTTGATTTTGGTATTATTAAATTAGCATCTGGATAAATAATAACATAAGTTCGTAATCCATACAAATTTATGCAGATATTAAACAAATATATCGCATAATAACGAGTTAG
>VMGK01000006.1 GCA_007376535.1 Candidatus Berkelbacteria bacterium Licking1014_7
TTTATCCTCCCAACTAAGTTATTTTTTCTTTATCTTAGTGGAAAGAATGTGACATTTCTATTTTGCAATTAATGTGACATTACTATATTGCGCTGACAGCAGTGCAACCCCATTGACTAGATATTTGTTTCCAACGATAATAGAGATGAAGGGTAAATTAGTAGAGTTCGTCAACGATTACAACCAAAACAAACGGCTGAAATCGTTAAACTACAAAACCCCGACTCAATACTTAAAAGAGAACAAAAACATCGCCTTGAAATTAATCGAATTTAACAACCAAACTATCATACAACGTATCGTTATTGCACATTTATCCATTAGAATTGTAAACAACGCTGGAGATTCTTACATATTAAAATATAAAAAATATTAAAAAATTAAATAACAAAAGGAGGGTTATGGAAGAAGAAAATAATTATTCCCAAAAAGATTTGAATGCTTCGGTTAAACATCTGGGCGATATTATAGACATGGGCCATATTTTGGAAAAAACTATTACTCAAACCCAGCACATTGACGAACAAATAAATATATTAATAGGAATAAACTCGGCCATTTTTATTTATTCTACTACTAAATTGGATACAAATTCCGCACTAGTATTTTTCGTATTAGGAATTGCGTCGGTTTCATCTTTAATTGTCGGTCTGATTGCTATTCATCCGCCAGAATTTTTAAGAAAGAAAAATAAACAAAATGATCATCAAATTGAAAGTTTAATTAAAAATAGAACTATAGGTAATTTTTCTTCCTCTTTTCAGTATGGTGAAACGTTAATTAAAACGCTAAAAGAGCCAGAAAAAGTTATTCAAGAATATGCCGGACAGATTTATAGTATTTCCAAGTATTACTACCGACCAAAGAGAGAGATGTTTAAACTTGCTAGAAATATAATGCTTTTAGGAATGATCATTAGTGCCATTTTATTTCTTTACATCAGTTTTATTAAATAATTGTAGAATAACGATACGTTCCTTTCTTTGTCTTTATTTTATCACGGAACGTATCGTTATTCTACAATTAGTAGATTAGAAGAAACATCTAATAGATTAGCAAGTAAATAATAAATTAATGAGGAAAGGAGTATTATGTCCAACCAAGATGAATTAGGCGAACAGGCATCTGGACCAGAAATGATGTCTGATGAGAAGCGAGAAAAAATGCAATTAAAAATAACTGAGTTAGGAAGTTTGCTCCACGATGAATGGAGAGCGCCGAGAAAACAAGAAGACGGAACATTTGAACCGCGAATAAAGTCAACCAAAGATCAAGCATGGGTTGAAAAGAGCGGAACAGATCAAGTGGATATTGCTAATACCTCTTACGAAGATTTGCCAGAGGATTGGAAGGGTGAAAATAAAGCATCAGCTGAAGTATCCATGAGTTCGGTCTATGAAACGGTATCGCAAAGGAAAACCGCTTGACGAGAGTTTTGTTGAGGAAGCAAGTTCGAAATTACATGATGCATGGCTTGAACGAAACGGTGAATGGGCTCCAGAAGAGCAGAAAAAACCATACGAAGAATTGCCAGAAGATGAAAAAGAAAAAGATCGTGCGCAGGTAAGAAAAGCAATTGAAATTTATAATCAAGCCAAATAATTTTTTAGATATTAAATATTTTCTAGGAGTTCAAGGGTTGCTTTGACCGACGCGTTTTGAGTATTTAAATATTCAACTTTTTTATATTTTTCTTTAAGCGGCGTCAAGAATTCATCTGCCCACGAAGGCGAGAGGACTAAAACACCGTTAAAATCAATTGTGATTTTTTCGTTTTCTTTTGGTAAAGTATACGCCTGTGCCGCCAAAAACGCCTCACGGCCGGCCGGCCGGGAAATTAACATTTCGCCAAATTGTTTTAATTTTATGGTCATAAAAATTAAAATTTAATAATCGTTAAAACGCCTTTAATATTTTCTTTTTCTTCGTTAAACATCAGGTTTTCATTGCTGCGAGCGCCGGCCGTTCCAGACATTAACAGAACATCAATTCCTAATTGTTTTGCCACGCTAACCACGAATTTTAAACCATTGCCTCTTTTTTCGGGATAACGACCGGAAATTTTCTTGGTAAAAGCAATGTTAAGCGCCTCTAAATCATTTTTAACATCAGGCGCCACTTTTTTAATGGAAGCGTAAATTCCTTGTCCGCGGTCAGCCGAAACAATAATTTTTTTGTCTAAATTATAGTTAAAATAAATGCCGGCAACATCGCGCCATTGGCCCAAATTATGGTCAAAAGAATTATTGCCAATTTCACCGATAACCGCGATTAAGGGATAAATTAAATTTGGCTTATTATTTTTTTGTTCTAAAATTAAACGAAATTTGTCTAACCGCGTTTGAAAAACATCGCGGGTCTGACAGTATTCTTCGCTGTTTAAAAAATTTTCACCAGATTTTAATCTTAGCCATCGATGGGCTTTGTTAATAATGTTTTCCATAATTAAACTACTTAATAGTTTAGATACTTAATTACAATTTGTCAACTTGACACTTAAATATTCCTGAAAATTTTTTTAAACTCTATTCCTAACTTGGCATTCTAAGCAAATAATTGCATAATGAAAATATGACAATTTATACTAAAAATGGCGATCAAGGGGAAACAAAATTATGCGATGGACTTGAAATTGGCAAAGATGATTTGCGGATAGAAGTGATTGGATCGATTGATGAACTTAATTCTTTTTTAGGTATTGTAAAGACAACTCAGCAAATACCGAGCAAAATTATTGACAATATTGAGATAATCCAAAGAGATATTATGCAAATCAGTTCGCGTGTCGCAAAATTTAATGGTTCAAAACCGAACAAAAACCGAACACAAGAAATGGAAGAAGTAATTGATGCGATATGGCAGGAAGTGCCAAAGTTAAATCAATTTTTAATTCCCGGGAAAAATGAAATAAGCGCCAGATTGCATTATTGTCGGGCGTTGGCGCGCAAAGTTGAGAGGAATTTAGTCAAAATGTCAAAAGAAGAGGGTATTGATTCGGATTTTATCAAATATTTTAATCGCTTGAGCGATTTATTATTTTCGTTTGCCTATCGGTGCGAGCAAAAAATTGAAGATAGGGGAGAGGGGCGCGTTTTTACAAATGAAAGATGAAAATATTTTACAGGGTTGCGTAATTTTTTTTTCTGGAATTTTATCATGCTCTATTTTGCTGATAATTTTTTTGATTTGGTTTAATCCTCAATATGTCAAGAATACAGCGCAAAAAGCGCGCGAAGCGCCAGTTGAGATATTGAAACAACTTACTTTTGTAAGGGAGCGGGGAAATAATTTTCAAAATATAAATGAAAAAAATCCGGCGGCAATTCTAATGTATCATTATGTGCGAAATGTTGATAAAAATATTGACCCGACTGGTTTTTCGCTTTCGGTCTCCCCTACTGATTTTCGCGCTCAGATTGATTATTTGTCGCAAAATTATAATATTATTGATTTTGGCGACTTTACAAGGGGTAATATCCCTGATCGCGCGGTAATTTTGACTTTTGACGACGGTTATCAAGATTTTTACGATAATGTTTTGCCAGTGCTTCGCGAGTACAAAGCGCCAGCCACGATTTATATCATTACCGAAAAAATTGGGCAAAGCGGATATTTGTCAGCCCGCGAGATTTTATTGCTTTCTAAAACAAATTTAATCACTATCGGCTCTCATACCGTATCTCATCCAAATTTATCAACCGCTAACATTTCTAATCAAATACGGGAAATTTCAGAGAGTCGGAAGACATTAGAAAAAATTACCGGGCAAAAGATTGAAAATGTTAGTTTTCCTTCTGGTAAGTACAATGATGAGACCTGGCAGATTTTGAAAACATATCGGTTTAAAACCGCTGTCACTATTCAGGAGGGGCTGGCGTATAAAACAAAAAATTTATTTGAACTGCCGCGCGTGAGGGTCTCCGGGAGTATGTCGCTTGATGGTTTGAAGCAAAAATTAGACGATTTTTTTCAGAACTCTCAGACGGGCGGATCTGGAGCGGGGGTTTAAGCGGATTTCTGCGCTACTTGGAGAGATTGGTTGTTGGGTGATAATTTGATAATCACCAGTTTTTTTAAATTTCTTAAAATAATTACGGACTAATTTTTCTTCAAGAGAATGGAAGGTAATAATTGCGAGAATTCCGTTTTTGGCGAGTGTTTGCGTTGCGTCTTGCAAAAATTTTTCTAAATTTTCTAATTCTTGGTTGACCGCAATCCTTAATGCTTGAAAGGTGCGGGTGGCAGGGTGGATTTTTTGTTTTTTGTAGCGGTTAGCGATGGCGTTTTGAATAATTTCTGCCAGTTTCCCAGTGGTGTAAATCGGTCGTTTTCTGATGATGCTATAAGTGATCTGTCGGCTAAATTTTTCTCCGGAATTTTGGTAAATCAAGTTAGCCAAGTCCGTTTCTTGCAAGTGGTTGATCAGATCTGCCGCAGTTGTGGTTAGACGGCTATTGAGTCGCATATCCAGCGGCTGATTTTGAGAAAAAGCCAGTCCCCTATTTTGCGCCAGTTGCCAAGATGAAAATCCAAGATCCGCCAAAATAAAATCTGCTTTTTGTTTGCTTAGAATTTTTTTGATATTGGTGAAATTGTCGCAGATGAATTTTACCCCGTTAGAAATAATTTTTTGTTGTTTTGCGGTTATGTTCGCATTGGAATTTCTAACAGGGTAAATTTTTCCGCTGTATTTTTCCAGCCGTTTTTTAGCTACTTTAATCGATTCTGAGTCATAATCAATACAAAATGTTTGTATCTTGTATCTTGTATCTTGAAATTTCCTCGCAATCGCGAGGGTGTGTCCTCCAGTCCCGCAAGTCGCATCCACGATAATTTTGGCGTTGCCGGGCACGAGTTGTAAAATTTCTTGTACAAGAATTGGTTTATGATATATATTATTGTTCATAAAGTGGCTCAAAATTCTGCCATTATGGCAGCGCCAACGGGAT
Organism: Candidatus Berkelbacteria bacterium Licking1014_7; assembly: GCA_007376535.1. GTDB lineage: Bacteria > Patescibacteriota > UBA1384 > GWA2-35-9 > CG2-30-39-44 > VMGK01. Next base: position 4,950 of record VMGK01000006.1, read on the forward strand.
TTGAACCCGTGTTTTCAGGTTGAGAACCTGATGTCCTAGACCGGGCTAGACGATAGCGCCATCAGGTATATTTTAGCACAGATCTTGGGTTGAAGCAATTCACTCCCCCAAAATTTCTTTGAGCACTGCTTCGGCCAAATTTTTTTGGCGGGCGTTAAATTGAGCGCGCGAGTAGAATTCTAAAATAATTTCATCGCCAATTTTTATTTCATTAGGCAAAAATTTCTGGGCAATTTTGATTTTTTGGGTCTTGTCAAGCGATAAAATAAATTGTCCGTTATCAGAGTTCACTATTTTAGCGATAAAATTTTCACTTTTTTTTGGCATAATTGGCATAAGATAATAACATATCAAAAAAGACCCGTCATTACAAGACCGGTCTTTTTTTTGTTTCATCTTACAATCAATTTCGCAATCAAGAGCGCCACAATATTGATAACTTTTATGACAGGGTTGATCGCTGGTCCAGCAGTGTCTTTGTAAGGATCGCCGACCGTGTCGCCAGTAATCGCGGCTTTGTGCGCTTCAGAACCTTTTCCGCCATATCTGCCATCTTCAATCAGTTTTTTGGCATTATCCCATGCCGCTCCGCCCGAAGTCATTGAAATTGCCATAAATAATCCAGTGATAATTGAGCCCACCAAGACCCCGCCCAGCGCCTCGGGTCCCAGTAAAAATCCCACTAAAATCGGCGCAACTACCGGAATAAGCGCCGGAACAATCATTTGTTTTAACGCGGCTTTTGTGACAATATCAATCGCTTTTTTGTAATCCGGTCTGGCTGTGCCTTCCATTATACCTTTAATTGTTTTGAATTGCCAGCGCACTTCCCCAACAACCGCCCCGGCGGTTTTGCCAACTGCTGACAGGGCTTGCGAAGCAAAAAAGTAAGGAATAAGACCGCCGATAAAGAGACCGACAATAACATTTGGATCTATCAGGTCAAATTTTACCACTTTGCCGGCCGCGGCTAATTCTTGTGTGTAGGCGCTAAAAAGCACTAATGCCGCCAGCCCCGCAGAAGCGATTGCATAGCCCTTGGTAACTGCTTTGGTGGTGTTGCCAACTGCGTCGAGATTGTCAGTGATTGAGCGAATTTTTGATGAAAGTCCTGCCATTTCAGCAATGCCACCGGCATTATCTGTGATTGGACCAAAGGCGTCAATCGCGACAATTATTCCAGTCATTGACAGCATAGAAAAAGCCGCCAGCGCGATGCCGTAAAGACCAGCCAAATTATAGGCAGTTAAAGTGCCAGCGGCAATGATAATTACTGGCAAAGCAGTTGATTTCAAACTCATAGCCAGTCCGGCAATAATGTTGGTAGCGTGTCCGGTCTCTGACGCTTGGGCAATATTTTTAACCGGCGCGAATTTTTTTGAGGTATAATAATCAGTGATTAAAACCATAATAGCGGTAATCGCCAAGCCGGTTAAGGTTGAATAAAATAAATTTGTTGCCGATAAATCAGTATTAGTTTTGTTTACCAAATAATTAGTGGCAAAATAAAATCCCACTGCCGCCAGAGCAGCGGACGCGATCAGCCCAGCATAAAGCCCGTTCATGACATTTTTTGTTCTTTCTTTGATTTTGACAAAAAGACCGCCGAGAATTGAAGCAATAATCGCGATTGCCCCCAAAATTAAAGGATAGGTGATGATGGTTGGGTTGTTTTCGTATAAAAGCGAGCCAAGCAGCATCATCGCGACCGCGGTGACGACATATGTCTCAAAAAGATCTGCCGCCATACCGGCGCAGTCGCCGACATTATCACCCACATTGTCAGCGATAACCGCCGGGTTTCTGGGGTCGTCTTCTGGAATGCCGATTTCCATTTTACCGACTAAGTCCGCGCCCACATCCGCCGCTTTGGTAAAAATTCCCCCGCCTAATCGCGCAAAAATTGAGATTAATGATCCGCCAAAACTAAATCCGATCAGCGCTGGCAAACTTTTAGTTGCCAACCAAAATCCAGCCAGCCCCAAAAGTCCCAGCGAGACCACTAACATACCGGTTACAGAACCGCCCTTGAAAGCAGTGGAAAATGCTTCCCGCAGTCCCAAAGACGCGCTCTGGCAGGTTCTTACATTGGCGCGCACTGAGACAGTCATACCAATATAGCCAGCCAGCCCAGACAGAAAAGCTCCGAGTAAAAATCCCATACTCGTAAGCGGCGAGATGAAAAAGTAAATTAATGCCGCTAAGACGATGGCTACGATAAGCATTGAAAGCGACTGGCGTTTTAAGTACGCTGACGCGCCTTGTTGAATCGCTCCAGCAATCTCTTGCATTTTTTCATTGCCAGCGCTTTTTTTAAGAATGTAGAAAGTTAGAACAACGGCATAAATTAAACCGATGGCGCCTCCCCCCAAAGCAATATATGTAAATAAGTCCGCTGTTTGCATAATAAAAAATCCTTTCAGGATTTTTAAATTAAAATTAAAAACCCAAAAAATTGTATATTAATGTGGAACGTTTGAAAATTGATTTAAGTTTTTACATTTGAGTTGCTTGCCTCGCTGAAGCGAGAGCGAAGCGGGTGATTTTGAGATTTGAGATTTGAGATTTGAGATAATCATCTAAAAACATTACTTTAATGTAATATCTTTTCAAAGAGTAAATTGGTACAGATAATTAATAATTACCTTGTTTATCATAATTTAGCAAAAATTCTCTCAAAAATCAAGTTTTTATAATTTCCCAAACAATAAGCGGCTGATTTTCTTTGTCTAAGCCCAAAATATATTGATTGGTGGCAAAATCTGAAAAATCCATTGGTTGATAGGAAAAATCCCAATACCATATTCGGTTTTTGTTCGGTTGGTTTAATAATTGCTTAATTTCATTTTGTTCGGTTTTTGTTCGGATTTGCGCCAGATTACCAATTGAATAGTCCTGGTAATAACTAATAATATCAAGATCGGGATGGTTAGGCGCAAATTTATTGAGATATTGTTGAAAGATAAAAGTGTCGCCAGAAAAGAAAGCGCCGCGAACATAAACAGTGTCAGTGGGAAGTAGGCGATCCCCCAGAAAGCGCGCGATAGTATCTGCGCCGACTCGATGGTTGTAAATAAAATAATGCCAGTAAAGTGAAAATCCAAAAATTAAAATTAGCGAGCCAGCCAAAAGGCGAGCGACTACTCCCCTACTCAAAATTTTTCTGGCGCCCTCTCCCCTATCCCACAAATTTGTTAAACCAGTTGCAGTATATATTAAATAGATTGGCGCGAGAAAAAGTAAGGTTCTCTCAGCCCGTTTGCCAATTTCTTGGGAAAAAAATCCAGCCAAGATTGACAAAATTATCACTAACCACAACAATTTTGTTGATGAGCGAATATATTTTTTAGAATATACTAAACCATGAATAGTAATGATGGCAGGGACGAGAAACAAAACTGCCATTATCATATTTTTATAACTGCTGTCCTGCAGCCAACTTCCTCCGCCAAATATAAAAAGCGCTTTGGCAAACCCTTTGGCAGAGCCAATTAGGTTGAACCCAATCGCTTGGTCAAGCCCTCTTCCCTGAAATTGGGCGAGGGTAGTGTTAAGAATCGGCAAATAAAGTAAAAATGTTAAGGCAAGACCTAGAAAAAACGGGATAAAAATCAGTCGGTTGTTTTTTAGACGATAAAGCCAAAAAATCGCCTCTGCTAAAATGATTATCCAGCCGATATGGTGGGTATATACTAAAAAAGTATTAGAAAGTATCAGAAAAAAAATGTCTAATAATAACGTTCTTTTTAGGGGGAGTATTTTTTGTAAGGGGTTACCAATTTTAAGAAGAAGTTTGGTGAAAAAGTAGAGCGAACAAAACCCGAACAAAGTTAAAAAACTATACATGCGGTTTTCTTGGGAAAAAGTGATGAGGTGGGGGCTGATGGCAGTTAAAAAAGCGGTAAGCAGAGCGATTTTTTGGGTAAAATATAAGTTGGTTAATTTATAGATGGCGTAAATTAGCGCAATTCCGGCGAGGGCTGGCAGAAAACGGATCCAAAATTCGCTCTGTCCCAGATAGTTCCAGGAAAAATAATTAGTGATAAAAGAAAAAGGCGGATGGGCGTCGGTGCGGGATAATTCCAGTGTTCGGTTTATGTTCGGTTCTGACGCGAATTGCAACATTACTCCTTCGTCTCCGTCAAACGGTCGCTCGCCTAAAAATGACAATCGCAAAATAGCGGCTAAAAATATTATTAAAATTAACCAGTTGTTTAGGACATTTGAATATTTAAATTTTGACTTGATTAAAAATTCATCATTCATAATTCATCATTTTTTCATCTATTTCTTAAAAGTCCATTTTTTATTGGCGAAAAAGTTCCAAAAGAGGACAATGCCGGTGGCGAAAAATAGTCCCCAGATATCCCTCCAACTTAAAATTTTGGTGACAAAATAAAAGATTAAATTATTGAAGATCAGTCCAGCAGTTGCTACCAGATAAAACTTTAGCGCCTGGGTGGCAATGTGCTGGTCGCGCGAACGAAAAGTCCATTTGCGGTTGGTAATGTAATTGGCAGTGGCTGAAATGATAAAAGACAAGCCCTTAGAGATTTGTTTGAGCGTTTGTCCGGAAAAGAACCCAGTCATCAAAAATCTGGACAATCCAAAAAACGCTAGCCAGTCCACAATCGTCGCGCTGGCGCCCACAACCGCAAATTTAATAAACTGTCTCAAACCCTCTCTCTGCCAAGCCAATCTCAAAACCACTTTAATACTTTTCATTAGTTCTCCTTCTATTTTTGACTCGCCTGCCCGGCGGTCAATAAAAATTATGGGAAATTCTTGAGTTATAAAGCCCCTGCGCTCCGCCTTCATCACCATTTCCACATGAAAAGCGTAGCCACTAGATATAAAATTCTTAAAATCCAGCGATTCCAAAAAACGCCGGGAATATCTTTTGAAGCCGGCAGTGACGTCATGGGTTTTGAGCCCCAGCGCCAGGTGGGTAAAGAAATTGGCGCCTCGCGAGTTAAATTGCCTTTTCCAATTCCAGCCTTTAATACCACCACCCTTAACATAGCGCGAGCCGTCCAGCACGTCAATCTCTTTCTCCGCCTTCACCATATTTTTTAGATACTTAGGCTGATGGGAAAAATCCGCGTCCATGGAGATGATAAAGTCATAGCCGCGCTTTAAAGCCCAGGCAAAACCCGCCATATAGGCGGCGCCTAGTCCTTCTTTTTTGGCGCGCAACAAAAGATGAACTCGATTATTTTCCTCGGAAATTTTGCTGACAATCTCATAAGTTTTATCTGGCGACGAATCGTCCACCACTAAAATATCAATCTCTTCGCTCTGCGCCAAAACCTCGGGAATAATTTTCCGGATATTTTCTTTTTCGTTGTAAGTGGGAATAATGACTAGATATTTCATTGTTTTTTAAATAAGATTATATTTTTATTTTCACTAATGACATTCCAGCTATTATCTTTGCGATATGCGTCAATTATGGATATAAGCTCGGCTTGGGCAAATGGAAAAGGAGAATAGGTGGGGCTTAGCAATAAGTATTCTGCATCATTAATATGCGGGTAGTCATATATCTTTTCTTTGTGGGACAAATGCGGGACAATAGTATTTTGGGCAGAAACCGCGCTCTCCGCTGGAATTAATTTTAAGATTTTTGCGTTTTCTTTATTATATGCCAACTGCTGAAAAGAGAAATTTTTAACATATTTGTATAGCGGATAGTTCCCAGTATACGAAGAAATAAATACCAGAATAATAAGCATTATGCCAACAACAGGATATATTTTTTGGTAATATTTTTTTAATTTTATGAGCGCGAATAATGAAGAGATAAATAAATAAGGCGCTAACATTGCCTGGTAATGAAAACCATAAATCCATAATTGGTGCCGATTAGATAGGTAGTTTTCAAATAGGTATGGTAAAGTGGCGCCTCCAAAAGGAGACAATAAAGGCAAGAAAGCAAAATCGCCAAAAATATGAAGGAGAGAATTGAATTTTTCTGCGTTACTATTAAAAATAATTTGTACAGCGTATAACGGATTGGTTATGAGATTTTTAATAAAATCTGCTGGGGTTGAGCCAATAGAGTCGTATGACCAATATTGATAGTTTGGACTGCCAATGTAATAAGGAATAATAAATTTTAGTGTAATAGCAGACCATATAATTGAAATTAGGGACATAATCAAGCAGGTTTTTTTATGCTCTGTAAAAATGGCTAATAATATCCCCAAAACAAACAGAGAAATGCCAACATCTTCTTTGCAACCTAGCGCTAAAAATAAAGCAATATAGGCAAGTTTATTGTTTTTGTTAAATATCCCATATAGCATTATCGGTATAAAACCAATGGTTAAAATTTCCGGATAAAATCCAAAATTCATGGCGTGTTGCAACCCGCCGTAAAATAGATAAGCCAGAGATAAGCCAAAACCTAATACAAAACTCGAGGTTAATTTTTTAGTTAACAAATAAACAAATACCCCGCCAGCAGAAACGATTATTGCTTGCAAAATCAGCAAGGCAAGAGAGCTATTAAAGATCCAAAAAATAGGGGCAATTAAAATTATTACCGGGTGGAAATGGTCAGCCCATAAATTTGCATATCCGCGAATAGTGCTAATAGGCGCTTCAAAACGGCTAAGATGCCAAATCGGTTGGTCAAAAATTCCTACATCGCGTGCTGGGGTAAGGAAATTATTATGATTATATATTGCCAATAAAGAATACAAAATCATTCCAAGAAGAAATACAAGCAGTGGCAAGAAGTATTGTTTTTTATAAATAAATTGAGAAAGTAGTTTGTTTAAATTTATCTTTTGTAGTATGCAGTAAATAATATATGCGTAAAATAATGATAGAATAACGAACATTGCTTGCCAACTGAAAATAATATCAGATAATTTTATCCATGGCAGATTGATAATATCGCGTAGCTGAGAAAAAGAAAGCAAAAAGTACACCCACAAATAAATAGTTATTTTGCCAATAATTGGTTTTATTCTATTATCGCAGATTAGATAGTAAAAAATTATACTAGCGTATACGAAAAACCAGATAATGGTAATATGTCCATACCTTTCGCCAGAAACAACTAATTTGTCTAGCCCTATTCTGCTAATTGCAAGAAGTAAAAAATAAGATATTGGTAAGGACAATAGGTATAAAACAAAAAAATCAAACATTTTATTTTTAATAAATTGCAATTTCATATTGTGATTTTATTTGACAAAACGATATTTAATCAAAATCCATAAAGCCCGAATACCATCGCGCCAAGTTATTTTTTTTCCTTCTTCAAATTCTCGCCCGGCGTAGGAAATCGGCACTTCGTATATTCTTATTCCTCTTTTAAGCACTTTCGCAGTGATTTCTGGTTCGATATCGAATTTATTCGAAACAAGATTGATATTTTTTATAACATCTGCCTTTAACAATTTATAGCATGTCTCCATATCAGAGATAGTAGTATTATATAAAATGTTAGTAGCCAAGGTCAAAAATTTATTTCCCATCCAGTGCCAAAAAAACATATTCCGATGCTCGCCAGTAAAGCGTGACCCATAGATAACTTCGCCCCTACCTTCTAACGCTGGCTTTAATAATTTGTGATAATCGTTCGGATCGTATTCTAAATCTGCGTCTTGGATAATTAACCAATCACCAGTTGCTTCTTTGATTCCGTGTCTGACAGCCATTCCTTTGCCGTAATTTTGGGGCTGAAAAATTATTTTAACATCTTTTAACTTGGGGATAGAATTTTTTAATATTTGGCGAGTTTTGTCTTTTGATCCATCGTCAATGATAATAATTTCTTTTGGCAAATTGACTGCCCGGACGCGTTTAATAATTTCTTCAATAGTTTTTTCCTCATTATATACAGGAATGATAACAGACAGTTTTTTTAGTTTCATATATTGTCACTTTGTTTTTTTATATATTCCCAAATTTTTTGTGATTTTTGATAAAAATTTAGCAGAGAAATGTCTTCTTCATTATTATCCAATACTAATGGTTTTCCCCTTAATGTATGCCAAAAACCGGGCAAATTCATTCTAGTTAATTCATAATCCGCAAAAACAATAGTAATCTTTGCGCAATAATAAAATATAAATATACCAAAAATTAGCGAGTATATTGATTTTATCATTTTTTTATAAGATTTCATATAATTTTAAACCGTTTTCTTTCCCGTCATATAGTAATTTGAAATTATCTGAAAAGAAATTTTCTGGCAAATTAACATTTATTAATTTAGCCAATTCACCTTCAGGGTAGACAGGTAATTTAAATAATACAAAATCATAATTATGTTGATGCAGAAATGAAACAAAATCTTTACTCGAGCTATAGCTTGTTTTTGGGATGGCATCGAAGCTATCATCAAAGGGAAAATCTAAGTAAAACATATTATGGCAAAATACCAAGGTCTTTTTTCCCGAAGGTAAAACTAATTTTTTAATTTTTCCTTCATTATCGTAACAGCCCCATATATTTTTGGCTACCTTTTCAGCCATAAAGTCATTTTTGGCAGTTTGGTTGCTAATTACTGAATAATACATAGCAGATCGGCTAGCCAAAGCTATCAGCTGAAAAATTATTAACCCGATTAACGGAATGAATGAAAGCAAATAAAATTTATTTTTGGCGGTAATTTGTTCAATAATTGCGGCTACTAATATTATCAGAGGCATGGAAAATGGTACTAAAAAGCGGTCGTCGCGCCAAGGGATAACCGCCCACATTAAAATTAAAATTAGACCGATGGTAAGCAACCATAACTTAATCTTTGTTTGATGACGCAAGGTAAAAATAAGCAACGGTAACAACAACAGCCAAGGCAAAGAATGGGTCATAACATCTTCAAGCGTCGGGATTAGCTTAACCCAATAAATTTTTAGTAACCACTCCCAAATGGTGTTTGCTCCTCCCAAAAAACCGCTTTGGTCTCCTCCGGAAAAAAGTGGAAAGATTGGATTGCCGGTCCAATAAAAAGATTCTAAAAGCCAAGGCATCAAAATTAAAAATGAGCCACAAAAAATAAATAATATTTCTTTAATTTTTTTCTTGGCAACCAACGCATCTACTAGTAAAACTAACCAAAAACCGATAATCCACAGTTTAGTTGATAAAGCGAAACCAAGTAATAGCGCCAACAAAAAGAGGTTTGTTTTTTCTCTAAATCTCCACTTAACATATAATAAAAAAGTTAAGCATACATAAAATATAACTCCTAAATCAATATAAGCCGTTTGAGCCAACCAGCCAAAAATTGGTATGGTAGATAAAATTAAGCTCGAGATTAAACCAGTTCTTTTATTAAATAATAATTTTCCTATTTCAAAGACTACCACCAAAGCTCCCACCCCAAGAAGCATATGAATAATCTTTGCGCCGACAGAAGAGTTTGGTAAAAAAGCCAAAGGAAAAGCATAGAGCATATCTACGAGGCGTGGAGTAATTGATGATTGCCCAAGCTGAGCTGGCGGGAGAAAAGCGCGAATTTTTCCTTCCAATAAGTACATTTTTACTTCGGTCAAATGATACCAAGTATCGTCAAATTTTATCGCTGGGGCTAGTGTATTTATAACAAACATAAATAGAATCAAACCAATAATAAATAATAGAAAAAACTCAAAAATTTTTATTTTAGGTAATTTTATGCGATTAAATTTTATCTTAATAAAAAATAGTAAAAAACCAAATCCCAAAATAATGCTAATAGTATAGATATTTAATAAATGTAAAAGTCCGAAAAAATAAATTAGAAAGCCATGTATTCCGAGCCCAATTCCCAAAACTATAATCCAAGAGTTACGATTTTTTAAATATTGGTTGACTATATTTCCAATTCCAAAACTCGAAATAAATAAAATAACTACTATTAATATATTTAGTAATATTTCTTGCGTCATTTAATAAATTGCATCCTCCACCAAATTTTAATCAGTTCTATCAGCGAGCGGGCGAGAGCGCGAATTGCCCGCACTTTGGACTCCGGGCTGTTATACCAATCTACAGCCACCTCTTTGATAGGGATTTTAAGTTTTCTGGCGATGGCTAAAATTTCCACATCAAACGACCAGCGGTCAATAGTCTGGAGCGGGAAAATTTTTTCAGTGGCACTACTAGAAAAAAGTTTAAATCCGCATTGGGTGTCTTTAATTCCTGGCACTGCCATAATTTGAATCAGCAAATTGCTTCCCCAGCTGATAACTTCACGGTACCACGGCGGCGGAGTTTTGATGCTGCCTTTTTGTAAATGGCGCGAGCCGATGATTACTCCAAATTCGTTTTTGAATTTCCAAAGTTTTTCAATCTGGTCAATGGGCGTGGAATTGTCCGCATCGGTAAACAAGCGCCACTCGCCTTTCGCCTCTAGCATCGCCTGCTTGACCACATAACCCTTGCCGTGATTGGCTTTATTGGCTATTACCCGCAAATTGGGAATTTTTTTAGCCAAAAGTTCGGTTTTGGCTACCGTCTCGTCGGTTGACCCGTCGTCCACCACGATAATTTCCCACAGGTATTTTTGTTTTTTCAAATACTCATAAGTTTTTTCTAAAGTTTTAGGCAAACGGTGTGCCTCGTTGTAGGCTGGAATAATGACCGATAGATAAATGTTATTGTTCATTTTTTAAAATTATTGTAAAAATCATCAGCCACCATATCACCCCCAAATCATTTTTGAAAATTGGCGTGTCAATGAGTCCGTAAATCAAAATTGAAAAAATGACGGATTTTTCCAGTGAATTGAGGGGATTTTTGAAGGCTGACCAAATCAAATACAAAAACCCAGCTAACATTATTATCCCGCCGGACAGCCACAAATGCAAATAAAGATTATGCGGGGTAAGGGCGCGCGGGCTGATGTATTCGGGAAAATTAACCCGTCCGGCAGTCAACTCGGTAAAATAGTTTTGAAAATTGCCTAGTCCCGCGCCCCAGAGCCAGTTTTGGTTTGACGGCAGAATTTCGCGAATCGTCACCCGCCAGATTTCCCAGCGGATATTATTGGACGAAGAAATTCTGCCGGAATCCGGAGAAACCGAAAAATCAGGTTTTCCCGTCCACCACAAAACAGCCAAGAACACAACCATTAGGATAGTATATGCTAGGTATCGATTGATTTTAATTTTGCGGGTATTGGACGCAACCAGCCAGAATAAGATGCCCGCGCCGACTGCCAACAACCCGGCGCGCGAGCCGGAAAAAATTATGCCGAGGATTATAGCTACAAACCCAAATTTGCCAGCCCGTCGGGCTGGCAAATTTGGGTTAAGGCAAAATGCTAAAACTGCGATTGGCGCTAAAAACATACTCAAATAATTCGGGCTGGCGCCCGGGTCCCACTGCCAAACGCTCATCACTCGCCCGTCAGCAGTGGCGGCACCATTTAGCTTTTGCCATAGAGAGATCAAACTCAAAATAATGCCCGATAAAATTAAACCGTCATATAAGAGTGCTTTTTTTGATTTTGGCGTCCAAATATAGACTAATCCAGCTAACAGCAGAGGATCTAAAATAAAGCCCTTAAATTGTCCGAGCGCGCTGATTTTATCTGGCGCGCGCGCCACTCCAACCAGCGCGCCGAGTAAAAATAAAGCGATCGCAAGATGTATAAAACGCGGTATGCTTTTAAGTTTGCGCCACTCGCGCCAATTGAATAATGACCAGGCAAAGCCAACCCAAATCAGAATTTCCAATAAGGTAGTTGGAATACTCAAAACGGTAAATCGCACAAGATATGTCGGAAGCATAAAAAGCACGAAAGAAAGATAAAAAATTTTGAATTTTTGAATTGTCCCGCCGTCATTCAATCTCTGGCAAAAATAGGTGATTATTCCTCTTTTGCCAATAGATTTCATTTTGGCGGGCAGGCATTTTGCATTTTGAGATTTGCCTGCCCCGTTGCGGTAGCTATCGGGGAGATTTGAATTTGCGAGAGCCATATTTTGCACTGCTACCAATATCCCCAGTCCGACCCAAATGTGCAAGATAGAAAAAGTGGAGAAAAAATTATATTGAAATAAAATCGCCAGCATTGCCAGAGATAATGTTTTGATATAATTCTTCATGGTCGGGTTTTGGCAGATTCTAAAAGAGTAAATTGATCGCCAAAAAATATAAAATAACAAAATCATAAAAGCCGCAAATCCGATCACGCCGGTCTCAGCCAGCATTTCTAAGTATTCGTTATTGATAATGTCATTGATACTGGGATTGTCAGTGTCAAATCCGATTTTGTAGGCGCCAAAATTGGCAATGCCCACCCCGGTTATTGGAGACGATTTGAAGGCCTGCCAGCCGTCTTGATACGCTAATAATCTGCCCTGAGTGGATTCCCCGCCGATTTGCAGGTCTTTGATAGTAAGATGATTCAAAAATTTGGTCTTTAAGTCACTGCCCAGAAAACTAAAAAAACCGACAGATAAAACCACGATTAAAATTATTGAAATACTCAGGTAAGAGATAATTTTAGGGGTAATTTTTTTGATGTTGGTAATCGTCCAAAGAAATAAGAATAATAGCAATCCGATGATTGCGCCGCGTGAAAGTGTGGCAAAAATCATCATTACAAAAATAATTAAGCTTGGATAAAAATATTTTATCTTCTTTTTTTGGTCTAGCATGGCAAAGCAAAAACCAACACCCAGCAAAAGCAGATTGCCAAAATAAAGCGGTTCGCGCGAAAACGCCTGCGGACGCGGAAAACCAAAAACCTGCTTGGTATAGCCCGGGTCAAGTCCGGTGATTGAATTCGGCAAACCAATCATATCTCCAAAAAACTGAAAAATACCAAAAATGCACGCCATCGTGAGCGACACAATCAAAATGTTTTGAATTTTATTTAGCCGCGAAAAATTGCTGAGACATTGAGAAAAAATTAAAAAAATCAACAAAACAAATAGATTAAGCGCCAGGTACGGCACAGATCTTAGGGGTAATTGATTGTTGTAAAAGGAGAGCAAAAAAGCCAAAATTATCAATAAGATTGGCGCGCCGATGCCGGATTTTGCGATTTTTTGGCGGGTGAATAATAATTTAAGCAACCAAAAAATAATCAAGAGAATTCCCAAAATGTGATTAATTTTCAGAGTAAAGCCGGCAATTTCTGCGGTGGGTATTCTTTCAAACGGCAGGAAAAAAGTCATCAGCATTACTCCCCAGAATGTTTCTCGCGAAATTTTGACGCTACTGTAAAAAAATAAACCCAAAACAATCGTTAGACCGATCGTAATCAATAAATTCATAAATAGATTATAGCAGTTTTTATGGCGCGCGTGAAGGAAAACGATTTTACATTTTCGGTTTTTCGTTATAAATTATACTTATGGAGCAATTTTTGTATTCAAATTTAATTGGTCTGCCAGTGGCGTCGGTTGACGGTCAAAAAAAAATTGGTTTTGTCTCGCGCGTCATCGTTGATTTTTCACAATTTGAAATTTTGGGGTTTTTAATGAAAAAATATATTTTTTTACCAGAAAAGTTTATTGCTTTTTTCGATATTGCGGATATTGAAAAGGAGGCAGTTTTGATTAGAAGCGAAGAGAATTTATCCGATATAAGCGAAATCGTAAGGGTAAATGCGATTGTCAAACGCGGTTTTAATTTGATCGGGCTTTCTGTTTGGACAAAAGAGGGTAAATATCTTGGACGAGTGACTGATTTTAGTTTTGAATTTGAGACGCAAAAAATCAAGCAATTTTATACCAAAGTTTTCTTTTGGTCGGGAAAAATATTTTCTCGCTCAAAAATCATTAAAATTAATCAAAAATCAATTATTGTGGAGAACAATATGTTAGCGTCAGGAGTGGCTGAAATCGCTTAGAGGATCTTAGATCCTTTTGATGTATTGATTGAGCTCAGTATTTATCAGGACTTTATCTCCGGTTTTAATAAAAAGCGGAGCGTCAATTTGAGCGCCGGTCTCAAGCGTAATTTTTTTAGTGCCGGCTGACTGGCGATCGCCTTTTACCCCCGGGAGCGCTTCTTTTACTTTGAGAGTAATTTTTGCAGGCAGATTTATTCCGATGGCTTGATTTTCCCAAAACATTAAGTCAACTTCTTGTTCTTCTCTGAGCCACTTTTTTTTATCTAAAATTTTTTCGTTGGCAATCTCAATTTGTTCAAAGGTCTTGGGGTCCATAAAAATGAAATTATCGCTATCGCAATAAAGAAATTGAGATTTTTTATAAAAAATATCGGCTGGTTCAAGGGTAATATTGCCAGAAAATACTTTGCTTATGACAGAATTATTGAGCAGGTTTTTGAATTTTGTCTGGGTTTGCCCAACGCTGCGCGCCATTTTGCTGTGATGCGCTTCAAGTACTTCAAAAGGGATATTGTCCACCAAAATTTTTATTCCGGGTTTTAACGAAGCGATGGAAAACATAACTCTAAATCCTAAATAAATTCAAATCTCAAGACACAAATGCTTTTTGCTGAAATTTTCAATTTACAATTCTCAAATTTACAATTCTCAATAAATTTATCAGCCAGAAGCTGATTCGCCTTTGGCGGACAATGTTTCAATGTAACAAACAAGAATGTCTGAAAATTGTGTCATTGAGATTTGATTGAAAATTAAAAATTGAAAATTAAAAATTGATGTGGAATGTTTAAAATTGAATTAGAAATTTGGCTAATTTTATGATGCTATCTTTTCACATACGGCATTAGACCAAGGGTGCGGGCGTTTTTAATCGCGCGCGTTATTTCTCGGTGATGTTTGGCGCAATTGCCCACCTCGCGCGCCGGTCGAATTTTTGACCATGAAGTTAGAAAACGATTCAAAAATTGCGTTTCCTTAAAGTCCAAATGTTGTGTTTTGTGTTGGCAAAGGATGCATCTTTTGCGTTTTTTCATTTTTTTTCTTTTTTTTCCTTAAATTCCTTAAAATGGAATGTCGTCTAAATTTATATCTTCCTCGTTATTAGAATTATCAACTTTTGCGGTTGCGGTTTTGCTTTCGGGTTTATTTTTTTCTAAATCGGTAGCGGTTTTATCAATTGTCTGATTGGTTTCAGTTGGTGTGGGTTCGCTGGGAGCGCTGGTTGATAAATCTGAAGTACTGACGTTTTCGCTCTTGGGCGTGAGCACGACAAAATTTTCCATAATAATTTCGGTGCGGTATCTTTTTGATCCGTCTGGCGCTTCCCATTGTCGGGTTTGGAGTCGTCCTTCAAGATAAATTTTATTGCCTTTTTTAAGCATTTGGTTAATCAGTTCTGCTAATTTTCCCCAAGCTACCACATCATGAAATTGGGTGTCGTCTACTGTCTCGCCAGTAGAAACATTTTTGTATCTGCGGTTGGTGGCTACGCCAAAATTTACCACTGCTTGCCCATTTCCGGTGTAGCGCAGTTCTGGGTCGCGGGTTAAATTGCCTAAAATTATTGCTTTGTTGACGCTAAACATTTTTACTCCTTTATTACCTTGAATTTCGTAACTCAAGGTTTCTACTCTTTTAAAATTTGAGCTAATTTTTTATCTAATTCTTCAAGTCGTTTTTGGGTGTCTTTTGGTTCTATTGGTTTGGCAGGTGTTGTTTTATCAGATGTTTTGGCTGTGTCTGTGATTGCGGTTTGAACAGCCGGTTTTTTTATCTCGGTTTTCACTGCGGTTTTTTCTGGTTTTATTTCCATCTTTCTGAAAATTTTCTTTTTCGGCTTTTGCGCTGCTTGCGAATGGGCTTTTCTTTCCGCGAGTTTTTGAGATAGCGGTTGTTCGTTGAGGGCTGATTCTTTTATAGCCAGAATTAAAAAACGCAAAATTTCTGGCTGGCTTTTAAGGGTTTTTTCAATTAGGTTGAGTTGTTTGTGATCTGCTTCAATCCAAAAAGTTTGCAAAAATCCGTTTATCTGTTTTTTAATGGGAAAATGAAGTTTTTTTTGCCCAAAGTCCTGTTCTTTTTTTATCGGAGTAATTTGAGAAATTTCTTTTGAAATATTTTCGAAAGAAATTTTGTCTTGGCAAAGCGCATTTATTTCATATAATTTTTGCATAGTTATATTCTATCAGATTTTCTAATAAACGCAAGTTTTACTCCCACACCCAGAAAGCCATGTCCATAAGCCCCCACACTAATGTATTGGTGGGGGTAAGGGTGTGGGGGTTTACTGCGCCAGTTCAAAATAAATTGGATAGATATAAAGCAAAAATCAAAAAGTTTTTTTGACTTTTGATTTTTGATAAAAATTATTCTCAATACTCAATGATAAAAATTCCAATTCTCAAACATCAATGTTCAATCAAATTCCAAATCTCAATGTTCAATGATTCCTTGAGATTT
>VMGK01000035.1 GCA_007376535.1 Candidatus Berkelbacteria bacterium Licking1014_7
GCCGGTCTTTGATCTTGCGAAGCAAGCATCAAAGGAGCGAGGCGAGGACGAGCGAGGAGCCACGCTGGGGCGACGAGCGTGCTGAGAAGCGATTATCCAGAAAATATAACATAAGGTAATTTTGCGTAAGTCGTATAATTAGGATTATTCTATATTCTTACATCTTTTTAATGTTTTGAATTTTGAGATTGAATTTTTTACTCATTGATAAATCTAACCTCTAACCTCTAAAATCATTTGTTTAATACGAATTCGATTACATCGCCATCTTTAACAATATAATGTTCGCCTTCTGTTCGGATTAACCCCTTTTCTTTCGCCTTTTGTTCGCCTTCGCAAGATAGGTAATTTTCATAAGAAATGACTTTGGCGCGGATAAATTTTTGGAAAAAATCGTTATGAATTTTTTGGCTAGATTGTCGCGCGTTGGTTCCTAGTGGAATTTGCCAGGCGCGCGCTTCTTTTGCTCTAGCGGTAAAGTAATTAATCAGTTTGAGTTTTTCAAATGAAATTTGCAATAGCGCGTCAATGCCTGATTGTCTCATACCCATTGCTTCTCTTATTTCTTGTTTTTCGGACTTGGCAAAGTCAATTATTTCTTGCTCGTTAAGCGCATCGATTATTACCCAGTTTTTAAGCGGAATTTTCGGGCAGAAGTTGGTAATAAGTTCATCTGCCTCTATAATCTGCGCTTGCGAGCAATTGGCGATAAAAATAAATGGTTTAATGGTCAAAAGCGGTATTTCTTTTATTTTATCAATTTCTTCTTGGCTAATGTTCGGTATTTGTTCGCTTTCTAAGGTGAGTTTTATTTTTTCAATTATTTTGAGAGTTTCTTTTGTATAATTGACATTTTGATTTAATTTTAAGTCCTTTTGCAGGCGAAAAATTGCTTTGTCTAAGGTCTCCAGATCTTTAAGCATTAATTCGTTAAGAAGTGTTTTAAGATCATTGCCCGGATGAAGATTGTTTTCTGGGTGGGGCACATTTTCGTTTTCAAAAAATCTGATGACCAAAGCAATCAGATCAACCCGGTTGATTTCGGATAAAAACTGGTTGCCAAGTCCGGCGCCTTGATGAGCGCCGCGAATCAGCCCGGCAATGTCAAAAATTTTAAGGGTGGAATAGG
This sequence comes from Candidatus Berkelbacteria bacterium Licking1014_7, assembly GCA_007376535.1. Classification (GTDB taxonomy): domain Bacteria; phylum Patescibacteriota; class UBA1384; order GWA2-35-9; family CG2-30-39-44; genus VMGK01. The sequence goes on from VMGK01000035.1 coordinate 1,130, forward strand.
TGATTTTTTTTGATTTGGCAATCTGGGCGATTTTTTCCAATCGCGGGTCGGGAATTTCAACAATGCCAATGTTGGGATTAATGGTGGTGAAATTAAAAGCTGCCACTTCTGCCTGATATTTTTGCAAAAGGGCGTTGAACAAAGTTGATTTTCCGGTGGACGGAAGCCCGACTAAACCGATAGAAATTGACATAAAAATATACTACAATTTCAATGTTCAAATGTCAAATGTCAAAGTTTGTTAAATTTTGTTTCTCCTCTGTTTTCCGTGAAAGGCGGTGTGGACGTCGTGTAAATCGCGATTAGTGATATGGGTGTAAATTTGGGTGGTGGTGATTGATGAGTGTCCAAGCAATGTCTGAACACTGCGCAGATCCGCGCCTGATGACAATAAGTCAGTGGCGAATTGATGTCGCAGTAAATGCGGGGTGACTTTTTTGGTAATGCCGGCCTGGCGCGCGTATTTTTTAACAATTCTCTCAATGGAGCGACTGGAAATTTTTGCGCCAAAACTGTTGATGAATAAAGCCGAATTATCGTCCTGACGTTTTTCAAAATAATTTTTAAGCGCTTGTTTTGCGCTTGACGACAGAAAAACCAAACGAATTTTTCCACCTTTTCCCCGCACATTAAATTCGCCGGTCTTTAAGTTGATATTATCTTGGTTTAGTCCGGTTAGTTCTGCCAGGCGAAGACCGGTAGAAAAAAGTGTCTCTAAAATCGCCTGGTCGCGCAGCGCGCTTAAATTATCACCTTTTGGCGCTTGTAAAAGTCGCTCTAATTCTTCAGGAGATAAAACATTGATATTTCTTTCTTTGGTTTTGGCAAGTTCAATTTTTTCCGCTGACATTACCTTGAAATCCTGTTTTTGTAAAAATTTTAAGAAGGAGCGAAGAGCAATCAGGTAATAATTTTGGGTAATCATTTTGAGCGCTGGGGTTTGTCGATTGAGTTTGAGGCGAAATTTATAAATAAGTTCTCTGTCAATTTTTTCTGCTTCATTTATTCCTTGTTTTTGGCAAAATACAGAAAATTTATTCAAATACATCTGGTAGTTGCGAATTGTGAGCCGACTATGCCCTTTTTCTATTTCGCAGTATTCTAAAAATTTTTTAATCGTTTGAGAGAGTGTCATATTTTTATTATACTCTTTTATATACTCTTTTAGAACCCATTTCAAAAGTCCACATCTGTTCTTTAACCGGTTATTTTGGCTACAAACAATTCAGAGATCGTTACCGTCCCGATTATTTCGGGACGGCTTCCTCGCTCTTTATTGTTTTCGCCTAAAATATCAGATTACACGACTTAGGCACTTTTAACAATTTTAATATATTTTCGCAGGATAATTGACTTCGACGCCATCCACAGCCGAGCGGGCCGGTCTTTGATCTTGCGAAGCAAGCATCAAGGATTATCGGACTTTATATTTTTTTAATAGTTGGGTAGGCAGAAATTCTGGATTGGATTTTTTGTTTAAGTTTCTGGCGGTGGGATTGGTATATTTGGTGCCGATTGTCTTAGTGGTTGGTTATTTTTGGTCTAAACGATCAAAGAGAATAATGATAATGGCTGGTTTGGCTGGGGTGGCGGCTTGGCAGGCGGTGGGAATGTTAATCGGCGCTGTGTATTTTCGCGAGCGACCATTTATTGCAGCGACAATTGATTTAAAAGAAATACTTTTTCATCGTCCGACTTACTCTTTTCCCTCTGATCACGCTTTGTGTTTTGCTGCGATTGTGGGTATTTTTTGGTTTTACGGCTATAAGAAATTGGCCTCGTTTATTTTATTCGTAGGTTTGGCAAACGGATTGACGCGGGTCGCGGTTGGCATGCATTATCCTTTTGATATTTTGGCTGGTTGGATTTTAGGATTTTTAACCGCCGCCATAATTTATTGGCAGAAAAATTTTATTGAAAAGTATATTGCCCAACCGATTGAGAAATTGATTTATAAAATCATCCGGCATTAGTTTTTGAAATATTAAAATGATAGAAAATATCAGCGGAATTAGTCCGCAACTCAAAGTGTTTTTAATGTCAATGTTACCGATTAGCGAGCTTCGTCTGGCGCTGCCTTTGGCATTGACAGTTTATCATTTGTCGTTTTGGCAGGCAATTTTTTTGACTGTTGTCGGTAATTTTATTCCAGCGGTTATGATTATTTTTGTATTGGGCTGGACTGAAAAATTTTTATCGAGTAAATCAGTTTGTTTTGCCAGATTTTTTAAGGCGCTTTTTGAGCGAACGCATATAAAACATAATAAAAAATTTGAAGTGTGGGGCGCGATTGCTTTGATTTCGTTTGTGGCAATTCCGCTTCCTATGACTGGCGCTTGGACCGGGGCACTGGCGAGTTTTATTTTTGAGATTGAAAAAAAGAAAGCGTTGATATATATTTTGCTGGGGATAATTTTCGCTTCGGCAATTGTCGCGGTTATTACTTTGGGTATGGAAAAAATATTTTAGAAACAGAAGCAACTAAAAGAGTAATTAAAAGGAATAAATTTGTTATAAATTGTTATAAATTTGACATACTCTAACCTGCTAATAGGTCTGACCTGTTTGCAGGTATGGATATGGCGAATTATGGCGAATTATGGCAAATTATAGGTTCGAGGGGTAAGCAAAATTGCGCAGAAAATTGTGGGTAAAAAGATCAGGACGCGGGATTCAAACCAGAGTCAAGTTTAGAAGTTAAAAAATGAGATGATTTCGCAGCGCTCCGACGAAGGAGTAGTTGGAAACTACTGCAAGGAGGAGCAATAAAGAAATCAGCCATTTTTTAACTTCCCTTCGGGCAGGCCAATTTTACTCCTTTTCTGTGTTGCTCGTCCCGTTAGAAGTCGCGGACTTATCCCGTCTTCTACTTCTAACGGGACTCGTCGCTTATGTGCCTAAAGGCACACCACGCTCCTCGCGTCTTGAATAGAAGTAAAATTGACCCTGCTAAATTGATTCTGGTTTGAATCCCGCGTCCTTAAGAAAATATGGAATATAAAATTACAAAATTAAAAAATGGGGGGCGGATTATTACAGCGCCGATAAAAGACACGGAAATTTTTGCGATTATCATTGGTATTCGGGTCGGCAGTCGCGATGAGGCAGAGGAGCAGGCCGGCATCGCGCATTTTATTGAGCATATGTTTTTCAAGGGGACAAAAAAACGCCCCAGTCCGCTGAATGTGTCAAAGGACTTGGATGGGCTGGGCGCGCATTTTAACGCCTTTACTTCGCAGGAGATGACCGGTTTTTATATTGAATGTCAGCAGGAAAAACAAGCCGAGGCAGTCGAAATTTTGTTTGATATGTTGGATAATAACTTATTTGATAGACAAGAAATTGAGAAAGAAAAGGGTGTGATTTGCGAAGAGATTAATATGTATGAAGATATGCCTCAGGCAAAAGTGTATGATGAGTTTTTGCGTCTGTTATATCCTGATAATAGTTTGGGCAGATTTATTGCCGGCAGCAAAAAAACAGTCAATTCGCTTTGCCGGGAAGATATGCTCGCTTTTGAGAAAAAACATTATTCGTCAGGAAAAATGGCGATTGCCTTGGCAGGTAAAATTAATCAGAAAACAATTGAATTTGTTGAAAAAAAATTAAAGTCAAGAAAAGCGGAAAAACCACTCCCCTATTCTGTAAACCCCCACACCCATAAAGGTGTGGGGGTAAATACGAACAAAAACCGAACGGGCTTTATCAAGCGAACAAATACCGAACATACAAAAGTTATCAAAAAGAAAGTTGATCAAGCGCATATTGCGTTGGGGTTTCCAACTTTTTCCTTGAAAGATGAACGTCGGTTCACTCTGGCAGTGTTAGATAATATTTTGGGCGGAATGATGTCGTCAAAATTGTTTTATGAAGTGCGGGTTAAAAAGGGTTTAGCATATTATATTAATTCGTCTGTGAATTTTTTTACTGATACAGGGTATATTGCAGTGCGGGCAGGTCTTGCCAAAACAAAGTTAGATTATGGCTTGGAAGCGATTGAAAAGCAATTGTTGAATTTTACCAAGACCAAGATATCAGAAGCGGATTTGGCGCGCTCCAAGCAAAATTTTGTCGGTAATTTTTATTTGGGCTTAGAGGGCAGTTTAGAGGTGGCAAAATATTTGATTGAGCAAGAACTTTTGGAAAATAAAATTGAAATTCCAAATTTTGTTGTCAACCAGATTGAAAAGGTCTCTAAAAATGATATAATGTTTTTAGCCAAAGATATATTTCAAAAAGATAAAATGCGTTTGGCAATCGTGAGGTAAAAATGAACAAACATCCTAAACAAGAAAGAACTTTTATGCTGATTAAGCCCGATGGCGTAGGGCGCGGGTTAATCGGCGATATTATTAAGCGGATCGAAAGTCGCGGATTAAAAATTATTGCTCTTAAAATGGAATGGGCGAGCCGGGAGAAAATTGACGGGCATTATTCCCAAGACGAGAGGTGGATTACGCGCCTCGGTGAAAAGACCGCTGAAATTTATGAGAAATACGGCTATGATTTGGAAAAAGAACTCGGCACCACGGACCTCAATAAAATCGGTCAGACAGTGCGCGGCTGGCTTTTGGATTTTATGTCTCGGGGACCAGTGGTAAAAATGGTGGTTGAAGGCATTCACGCAGTTGATATGGTACGCAAAATCGCCGGCGCAACACTTCCGTCACTGGCTGATATGGGCACAATTCGGGGCGACTATTCAGTGGATTCGCCCGCTCTGGCGAATTTTGAAAAGCGGGCGGTTTATAATTTAGTTCACGCTTCCGAAACACCCCAAGAAGCCAAGCATGAAATTTCTTATTGGTTTGATCTAAAAGAAATCCACTCCTACGACCGCCGCGATTTTGACTTTGTGATTTGATTTGATTTGATATTCTATTCTATTGACAATATCACATTTTTATTATATTATGAAATTAGAAATTCATAATCAAGTAATAAGTTTTATCAACTCTCAATCACCTAAAGTTCAAGCCAAAATTGTCCGCTCCATTGATCTTTTAGAAAAATTTGGTTTGCGATTAACTTATCCCCATCTGAAAAAATTAAAGAATGTGGCGCTCTGGGAGTTGCGGATTATTTTTGGCTCAAATATATTTCGTATACTGATTAATTTTCAACCCAATCAACTCAACCTTGTTCATACGTTTCAAAAAAAATCAAAGAAAACACCCTTAAAAGAAATTAAAACCGCTTTAATGCGAATTAGAAAATTATTATGAATTGGAAAACCTATAAAAGACAATTACTTAAAAATCCTCGTTTCAAAAAAGAGTATGATATTTTGGAGCCAGAATATCAAATTGCAAAAAGTATTGTCGCTTATCGTTTGGCAAAAGGATTGACGCAAAAACAATTAGCCGATCAAATTCATACCAAGCAATCTAGTATTTCTCGAATAGAAAGTGGCGATAGCAAGCCGTCACTCGGTTTTATTAAAAAGATTGCCGATGTATTAGGGCTAAAACTGACAGTACAATTAAAAGAGAAATAGGTTTGATCTAAAAGAAATCCACTCCTACGACCGCCGCGATTTTGACTTTGTGATTTAGTTAAACATTGTTTGAACCCATGGCAAATCTCTCCAATCGTAGCGAAGGGAAAAGGCAAGACCGGAATCATCATCAATTCGCCCTTGCCCTAATCCACCTTTACCCTGACAACGACGGCAGGAAGCCGGGGGCGCTTCTTGCCGTTTTTTTTAATTGTGGTTGTCCAAGAAAATATCAAACAAAATTAATTTACGCCTTTGCGTAAGTGTCAAATCAAAATAGAAATGTCACATTTGTGCAAAGTAGAAATGTCACTTTTTTAAGTTGATTGATATTGTTCTTTGTAGGGGTTAATAACAAATTT
>VMGK01000007.1 GCA_007376535.1 Candidatus Berkelbacteria bacterium Licking1014_7
ATTTGTTATTAACCCCTACAAAGAACAATATCAATCAACTTAAAAAAGTGACATTTCTACTTTGCACAAATGTGACATTTCTATTTTGATTTGACAGAGGTGCGCATACAAAAAAGCAGATGCCGGCGCAAGGGGGAAACGCTAACATCTGCTAACTTTATTTTACTATAATGTTATTTATCTGTCAAGACACCGTGCAACACAATTTCATGCCTTCTCACCCTGACGAAAGCCCCTTTTCTGATATTATATTTACTATTTTTAATCATCGCGATTTGAATAAATTTTAACGCTTTTTCAAAAATACCCTCATTGTAATCCGTTATTTCTGCTTTTTTTTCAAACAATATCTGGTGTTTTATTCTTTTTTTCTTAAATACATCAAAGTCCGCCCACCAAGAAAGGCAAATTTTGCCGGCTTTGTTTTGGGAAGTGGGTCGCTCGCCCAAAATTAATAACCACAACAAAATGAAAAATCTCGCAGTCCAAATTCTTTTAGGCGCGGTCTGAATAAAAAAATCAATATCAGAATTATTGTTTGCCTTACCGTTTGCCATTGAGCCAATCAGCGCCACCATTTTCACATACGGCAACCGTCCGATTTTTTGAGCAAACCGCCGGGCTTTGCTCAATCTGATTTGATATAATTTTTTGTTCATTTTTTTGTTTGAAAATTGGTTATTGAAGATTCATTGAAAATTGTCCCGTTCATACGGGATCCCGCTCCGCGGGAAAAATTGAAAATTGAAAATTTGCTTTTTGCATTTATTATTATTATAATCAAACCATAATGACAAATCAAAAACAACGGGTTTTTTCCGGCATTCGCCCGACCGGCGAAATCCATCTGGGCAATTTTTTAGGATCTGTGAACCAATGGAGCGAACTGCAAAATAATTATGATTGCGTTTTCGCGGTAGTTGATTATCATGCCATTACCACGACTTTTGAATCAAAAGAATTGCCAAAAGCAATTATCGAAACCTCCAAATGGATTATTGCCTCAGGAGTTGATCAGCAAAAATCTTTAATTATTTTACAATCTCAAATCCCTGAACACACAGAACTCGCCTGGATATTAAACTGCTTAACCCCGCTTGGCGAGTTAGAAAGAATGACTCAATTTAAAGAAAAACGCGAGCAAGAAACCGCTAAAAGCGGGATTATGGCTGGTCTCTTGAATTATCCGGTGCTGATGGCATCAGATATTTTACTTTACCAAACCGATCTGGTGCCAGTGGGCGAAGATCAGGTCCAACACATTGAACTGGCGCGCGACATTGCCAAGCGCTTTAACAATCGCTTTGGCAAGGTTTTTACCATTCCCAACTACCAACTCTCAAAAAACGCTCGGGTAATGTCGCTTAAAAATCCAACTGAAAAAATGAGTAAGACCGGCGATCAGGGAATTTTGCTTTCTGATTCTGCTAAAGAAATTGAACGCAAGATTATGGGAGCGACCACTGATACTATAGCGAGCGACCAAATGTCAGCCGGGGTCAAAAACCTATGTAATATCCTGCAAACTGTTTCGCCTAGAACTTATTCTCAAATGCTGGAAAAATACCAGAAAAAAACCTTGCAATATTTAGAACTCAAAAAGGTCTTAGCCAAAGAACTGATTTCTTACCTTTTACCGATTCAAAAAAAATATCATCAGATTTCTGATGACCAAGCACTGGAAATTTTTGAAAAATCGCGCGCGCGCGCTCAATCCCTCGCCCAAAAAACATTATCCCGCGCCAAAAAAACGATAGGGGTATTATAGCTCTACTCAATCTTTTCAGCCACCTTCCATAAAGCTTGGAAGTACTCTTTGTAAACTTCAGCCACAGATGGGTTTTGAATCAATAAGACCACGGGCTGAGGACCAAAAATCTGAATCGCCACCCGGTCGGCGTAAATTTTGGTAGAAGCTGGCGGGCTAAACTCTTGAGACAATACCCGTACTTCCGCAAAACCCGGCGGCTCATTTTTTAATATCTCCTCTGCTTCCCCTTTGTAGCTTACCATCTGGCTGGTAATGCCTTTTTTTTGCTGTTTAAGGTGATATTGATAGAAAAAATCTTTGGTCGTTTGATACCAACCCTTGCCAGCCGCGCCAATGACATAATAGGTCTCCCCTTTCTTCATCACTTTGAGTTTGTCTTTTTGGACCTCTTCAAACCCCTCTTCACCCTCTAAAATTCTGATTATTTGAGGGCTTGATTGAAATTTCTCCAAAAGTGAAGGCAAAATCTCTCTGGCTTCTGCTTCTTTAGCCTGAATATGATCTAAAAGAACCTGCGGGTTTTCCGGCTGATAATGGCGTTTTTTTTGACTAATAGAACTGTGAACATAGCCTTTTTGCTCCAAACGCCTAAAAGCTTGATAGACTAATTCGCGGTGCAAACCAGTCTTCTCTACGATTCTGCCGACTGAAGTCTTACCAATTTCCAGCAAAACCAAATATGTCTTGGCTTCGTTTTTATCAAATCCCAACTCGACTAATTTATTCTCCATAGTTCTATTATATCACGGCTGGCAAAAGATTAAAATAGTCTCTAATTTAGCCGGCTAACAGGTTAAATTTAGGGGAATATCCAATTTGTCATCAAAAACCCTTGACAAATCCGTTAGAAAGTGGTATAATGCTTTCTAGTACATTGAAAAACTGGTTCGTCGCCAGTCCCCTAACTCTTGCTGATACGAGATTCTCAAACGGTCAGTAAAGAGTTTTACTAGAGGACAGATGGTTTGGCTGGAGAGTTCCGTCAAGTCGGAAACGCAGTCAAGCTCCCCATCCGCCGATGAGGCGGACTGTCTGAGGTGAAGGAAGGAGGGAAGAAGATGATAGCAACAGTGTACACCTCCAATGACAGACCCGTCGCTACTCAAGTCATCTACGGTGACTTCGAGAATAGCGAATGGGTTATGTGGCAACGAGAGGACGGAAAGGTAATTTCCGTCACATTCGCCAACTTGCCGGATGAAACCTGCAGGTTGTGGGGAAGAGTGGTCTCAAAGGCTCGTTTCGGGACCACTCTTGTCTTTTGGCTGGAATGGTACACCGCCATTTCCCCTAAGGACTTTCTGACGTTTTCCCCTATGGTCGTTGCTGAAAAGCCAGCGGCTTATGTTTGACAACTGGGGAGACTGAAACGCACTGCCAGCGCGATGCTGGCAGGTGATGGCGCCCGCCATCACAGCAAAGTAGGTCTGGAGATGTTCGGCGCAAAATAGGTGAGCGCCGTAAATAAAACACCCGAACCATCAGGAATTCCAGCCGCCTCCGAATAGGGCTGAGTGTTGGCGAGCATGCCTAGAGTATGCCATGACCCAACCGACGCTGACGCCGTCAGATGCGTTCCGATGAGGGCTCAAGCCAAACCGGCGAGAGCTCTCTTTTTTTTTAGATAAAACTATTTCCTAATCAGCCCTAATAGTTCTCTGGTTTTTTCTTCAACTAATTCTTTATCTCCCCGCGACTCCACATTCAGCCGGATAACCGGTTCGGTGTTGGAAGCGCGCAGGTTGAAACGCCACCGGGGGTACTCAACCGACAAACCGTCAACGAATTCTTGTTTACCATCAAAATATTTTTTCTTGATTCTATCAATAACTTTCTGTATATCTTTAACTTCAGAATTTATCTCGCCGGAGATCGGATATTTGTCAAATAAAGGATTATAAATCTGGCTCATTTTCTTACCGGTGCGCGACAGCATTTCTAGCATCAAAAGCAGAGGTATTATACCATTGTCGCGGTTATCATTTTCCGGAAAATAGCAATGTCCGCTCATCTCTCCGCAAAAAACCGCCTGGTGCTCAACCATCTTTTCCGGAATTCGCGTCATACCCGGCTTAATCTGGATTACTCTACCGCCGGCTTTTTCCACCAAGTCATAACTATTCCAAATCACTCTCGGATCAATTAAAATTGTACTTCCGGGTTTATCTTTGAGAATTTCTTGCGCTAAAACACCGACCGTGTAATATCCGTCAATAAATCGTCCCAACTCGTCAACAAAAAAGACCCGGTCGCCGTCCGCATCCCACGAAACGCCCAAGTCCGCTTTTTCCTTCTTTACCAAGTCGCAAATTTCTTCTCTATTTTCCGGAAGTAATGGATTTGGATCTCCTTGCGGAAAAGTACCGTCTGGCTCGCCGTTAATCATTGTTAAATCCACTGGCAAATTTTTCTTTTTAATAATTTCCTGAAAAATTTTACCCTGCAGACCGCAATTAGGATTAGCAATAATCTTAAACGGTTTAATTTTTTGAGTGTCTATAAACGAGCAAACAAAGTCAACAAATTCAGGCAAAACATTGTTTTTTTCTACTCTGCCAATTTTGTCCGTCTTTATCCTCTCCCCTTCTAAAGCCGACTCTTTGATTACATTCAAACCGCTGTCGCCAGAAATGGGCTCAGCACCCTTTTTTGCCATATTCAACCCATTATCCTCGGCTGGATTATGCGAGGCAGAGACCGTGATTCCACCATCTACCCCCAAATGAGAAATAGCAAAATAAAACATATCAGTCGAAACAATCCCAACATCAATCACATCCACGCCGCTGTCAATAAAACTCTTTATCACTGCTTTTTGGAGTTCTGGTCCGGACTCGCGCACATCGCGCGAAACCACCACTTTTTTGGGTTTAACAAATTTAATATAACCCTGAACCAAATCATAGACGATTTCTTCGTTGACCATCTCCGGATATTTCCCCCGCACATCATAAGCGCGAACAATTGTGTCCAAAATTTGTTGTTTGCTTATTTTTGAATTTTGTTTTGTCATTTTGAGATTTGAGATTTGAATTTATATTACCACCATTGACACTTTTGAGCAAATTATCTATGTTAAATTTAATGAACGCAAAATTTATCTTTGTGACTGGCGGAGTTGTCTCAGGCATTGGTAAAGGCATTACAACGGGCTCAATCGGAGCCCTGTTTCGCGCCCGGGGGAAAACCGTCTCAATGTTAAAAATCGATCCCTACTTAAACTGCGACGCTGGCACGATGAATCCATTCCAACACGGCGAGGTCTTTGTGCTTGACGACGGCGCGGAGACAGATCTTGATTTGGGACACTACGAACGGCTGGCAAATGTAAATCTCACCCGGCTATCCAACACTACCACCGGACAAATTTATCAAAAGGTCTTGGAGAAAGAAAGGCAGGGCGATTATCTTGGTCAGACCATTCAGCAAATCCCTCATATTACCAACGAAATAAAAAATCACATCAAGCAAGTTGCCAAATCATCAAAAGCGGAAATTATCATTACGGAAATCGGCGGAACAGTCGGCGACATTGAAGCAGATATTTTCCTTGAAGCAATCCGTCAGTTTTCACAGGAAAATCCCCAGAATTGCGCTTTTGTCCATCTGTCCAAAATTGACTATATCTATCCATCTGAAGAAGAAAAAACTAAACCCACCCAACAATCAGCTCGCGCGCTCCTGTCAAAAGGAATTACCCCAAATATCTTGGTGGTTCGTTGCAAGCATATTTTTACCGAGGCGAATCGTGAAAAAATCGCGCTTTTTTGCAATGTTTCAAAAGAAAATATTATTCCCGCGCCCAATGTTTCTAACTTGTATGATATACCGCTTATTTTAGAAAATCAGGGATTGGGCAAAATTATTGAAAAAACTCTTTTAATAAAGCCCAAAAAACCAAACCTTAAATATTGGAAAAAAATCACCAAAATCACTTCTTTAGACCTACCTGAAATTAAAATTGGAATAATAGGCAAATACCTAAATCATCCTGACGCTTATATTTCTGTAATTGAAGCGCTTCGGCATAGTGGAATTAAACATAAAGTCAGAATTAATATCGTTCCGATAGATTCAGAAAATTTAAATACAAAATTACTCCAACGGGTTGGTGGAATTTTAGTGCCGGGCGGGTTTGGTATTCGCGGAATCGAGGGCAAAATTTCCGCTATCCAATACGCTCGAGAAAATAATGTCCCCTTTTTAGGACTCTGCCTTGGACTTCAATGCGCCATAATTGAATTTGCCAGAAATGTTTGCGGTCTAATGCAAGCCAATTCCACCGAATTTAGCCCCCAAACTCCCCATCCAGTCATTGATTATCTACCTAATCAAATAAAAATCAAACAAAAGGGCGCTACGATGCGGCTGGGAAAATATCCCGCCCAAATCAAAAAAGATAGTTTAGTATACTCACTCTACAAAACCCCAACTGTCTGGGAAAGGCATCGCCATCGTTATGAAGTCAATCCCAAATATCATAAAATTTTACAAGAAAATGGGTTAATATTTTCCGGTCTTTCACCAGATAAAAAATTAGTAGAATTTATTGAGCTCAAAAATCATCCATTTTTTATTGCCACCCAAGCCCACCCGGAATTCAAATCCCGCCCTTTTACTCCCGCTCCGCTTTTTTCCGGCTTTATTGCTAACGCCAAGATTTTGGCGAAAAAAACTTCAAAATTTCAGCCAAAATTAAACCAACAAAACCTAACATTAGGACTAAAATAAAATCTTTAAAATTTATTGGCACAGATCCAAAATATCCGACATATTGCGGGTGAAGAGTGATAACTTGTAGTCCAGCAGATAATAAAACCGCGCCTACTAACCACATATTTGAAAAAATACTTGTACTAAAAATTGACCCTTTACTCCTAATTGAAAAAACTATCATCAACTGATAAAAAACCGCGATATTAAAAACCATTGTCCGGGCATAGCCCGCTCCTTGGGGAAGGTATTTGATAAAAGTAATTATTTCAATCACAAAAATAATCGCTCCCAGAATTAACGCTTTTTTGATAATAGGACGCAAAAAGCTTTTTGCCTCGGTCTTGGGCAAAATCCTTTCTTCCGGCTTTTCAAAAGCCAATGCTAAAGCTGGAAAAGTGTCTGATACTAAATTAATCCAGAGAATTTGCACCGCTGTTAGCGGAGCAGGCAGACCAACAGAAAAAGCAAAAATTACTATCAATAATTCATCAAAATTTCCCGAAAGCAAAAAGGTCGTAAATTTTTTAATATTCTCAAGGATTGCCCTGCCATGTCTAATTGCCTCCACAATAGTCGTGAACGAATCATCAACCAAGACCAAATCAGACGCTTCTTGGGCAACTGATGTGCCTCTCTGCCCCATAGCTATTCCAATCTGTGCTTGCTTGAGCGCCGGCGCGTCGTTGACCCCGTCGCCAGTAACTGCCACATTTTTACCATTTCTCTGAAGCGCTTCAATGATTTTCAACTTTTGCAGTGGCGAAACCCGGCTAAAAACGGTTGCCCGCAAAGACAGATTTTCTAATCCGCGAATTGATGTTTTCTCAATATTTTCTCCTGTAAACAAACTATCTTTGGTCTTAATTCCAATACTATCCGCAATACTTTTGGCAGTGGCTGGATAGTCGCCGGTAATAATTTTTACTTCCACTCCCGCTTTCTGTATATCAATAATCGCCTCTTTCACCCCAGTCCTCACCGGATCGCTTATAGCCACAAAACCCAAATAATTAATTTTATCAACCATTTTTCTGGTTAACTTTTGTGCTTTAACCGCTTTTTCGCCAATTGACACAATACGCGAACCATTTCTTGCCTCGCAATGGACAAGTCGCAAAATCTCTTGTTTTTGTTTTTCGCCTAATCGACTTTTTTCTATCAACACTTCTGTGGCTCCGGCTAAGTGTATTTTGTTTTCACATAAACTGGCTTCGTATTTATAATTAGAATCAAAAAACAATTCTGATTTTGGCGGATTAGTTTTTTTAAGCATATCCACATCAATGCCTATTTTTACTCCGGCGATATTAATCGCTCCTTCTGTCGGATCGCCCACAATATGATAGTCCTGATTATCCCAGTCCAATGGTTGAATTTGAGTGTCATTGGCTAAAATTCCCGCCTCAATCAACTTAACTAATTTTTGATCGGGTCGGAATATTTTTTCCTTGACCCCAAAGCCAGATCCGGGAAAAGATTGGCGGCGCACCTTACCCCGATCTAACCAAAAAGCTTTTTTGACAGTCATCTCATTATTGGTGAGGGTGCCGGTTTTATCTGTGGCGATTATATCTACATCGCCTAACGTCTCAATAGCCGGAAGCTGCTTGACAATGCATTTCTTGCGAGCCATCGCTGAAACGCCCAGCGCTAAGGTCAAAATTAAAATGGTTGGCAAGCTCTCGGGCACGACCGAGATCAAAAGCGCAATGACAAAAGGAATAATCTCAAAAAGTTCCATTCCTTGTTTCCAATAACCCAAAACAAATATCAACGCGCCCCCTAAAACAGCAATCAAAAAAAGTGTTTTAGCCAAACCGACAAGTTTTTGTTCCAACGGAGTGCGGTGATCAATTTTCTCCACTAATTTGCCAATTTTGCCCATTTCCGTTGACGAGCCAGTGGCTACGACTATTCCCCTGCCCTTGCCGGTGGCGACTGTCGTTCCGGCAAACGCCATATTGGTTTGTTCGGCTAAAATCGATGTTTTACCGATTGCCTGAATTGTCTTAGTTACCGGTTTGGACTCACCAGTCAAAATCGCCTCATTTAGCGCCATACCCTTAGATTCTATAATCCTCAAATCAGCCGGCACCCTGTCTCCGTCAGACAACTTGATAATATCACCCACAACCACATCTTGAACTAAAATTTTTTTAACCTTCCCTTCCCTGACACACCAGCAATATCTATCAAATTGCTTTTTAAGTTCTGCTAACGCTCTATCTGCCTTGTACTCCTGCAAAAAACCGACTAAAACATTGACTGAAATTATAATCACTAAGATAGTGAACTCTTTAACATCGCCCCGCCAATAAGTCAAGACAGTAGCCAAAAAGAGTAAAATAAAAAAGGCATTTCTAAACTGCCGTAAAAAAATCTTTAGCCAGCGAGGAATTTTTTCTGACGAAGCGATAATATTGGCGCCATTTTTCCCTAAACGGGAAAGCGCCTCACTAGAACTCAAACCGTACTGGCTCGTCTTAAACTCCAATAAAACTTGTTTAATGATAGACCGGTAATATCCTGTCATTGGTTATAATTGTAAACTTTTTATTGGCCATTATCCGTTCCGCCCTCTTCTCTCGTTCCAACCAAAAAACGGGCTGCCCAGGACTTATATTTTGATTTGAAGGTTTGCTCGCCCCGCAAAGAACCGTCTTGATTAAAGACCCGATAATACGCCACGGCTGACGCGCCTTTGTGCGCTTTTTCAATCTGTTTTTCTTCTCCTTTTTTCAATTCATCTGTTTCAATGCGAATCGGCTCAGGCGGATCAGTATAATCAGAAACATACGGACCTTCAATTTTACTTGTCCGGCCATCAGAAGTTCCATAAAATTCAAAAGTCAAATCATCACCCTTTATTTCGCTTTGAATTAAAATATAGCCCTGGGTGTCATTTTCAATTTTTAGATCTGGTTTTGGTAAATAGATGGTGGCGTCCAGCCCGACTGGCGGCTCATAATATGACACACGATAAGAATGATTTTGCCTCTCCTTTATTGGCAAACCGGCATTAAGCGCCGCCCTAAAAAGAGTGGTTGACACCTGACAAAGACCACCCCCGTATTCAGGAATAGTCCGATTTTCCTTAATCACTAACTCAGGCAAATAACCTGAGTTCGCATTCACCTCTCCGAGCCAACTCACCGCAGAGAAAACTTCGCCCGGTTTAATCAATATGCCGGTAAGCGCCTCAGTGCCATTTTTAATATTATGCACACGATTTGACGGACTACCCTTAAATGAAGTGGTTGCTTGTCCAATTTTTTCTTTTATACCTAATTTATCAGCGGTCTTGTCAGACACTTCTGGCTCTTTTTTAGCCACTGGCAATAAAATTTTTTGATTATCTCCGGATAAAATCGCCTGCTGAATTTGCAAAAGCGCTTTCTTCTGATCAAGTTTTAACCCTGCTTGACTGGGAGTAAAAACAGAGACCTTACTATCTTTTATGGCGAGTTTGGCATTAATCGGCTCCCGATCAATTTCCAGCGCCAGGGTCTTAATATAAGCGCTTAATTTCTCCTGACTTAACCTTGCGCCAAGTTCTGCCCCCCTGCCATCAAGCGCTGGCTGGTTAGTGGCGTAAAAATCAAACCAACTCACAATTTGCTCTTTTGGCAAAATAAATTGCTTTTTACCATCGACACTGAGTATATAATCAGAACTATCAAACTGATTCATTTTTTTATATGTTTGATCCAAACCGCTGACGTATACCCGCGGTTTTAAGGTATTCACCCGCATCTCGTAAACCATTCTATCAATCTGCGCCATCTTTTGATAAAGCTGTTGGTAGGCATTTTCAGTATCAAATTTTTTCCCCATCTTTTCTTCCTTTTTTACAAAACCCCCATTTTGATAAATTAAAGTTGCGTCTTGCTCGGATACATCTATCTCAGAAGCAATCTCTTTAATTTTTTGCTCAAAAGATTGCTGGTCAACTTCGTAAACCGCCTGAGCGTCAAAAGAAGCCACCATCAGATGAAACTGCTCTACGAAACTCTTGAAAACATTTTTCTGCCGACCGACACTCAAGACAACATCAACGGTTTTCTGAATATCGTATTTTAAACCTATTTCATTAAAATCTATTGACCAACTTTTGCCAGAATAAGTAAGAATAATTTTTTCTCCCTGATCAGCCACTTTTTGCAAAATCAAATCTTTGACTTCAATTTTATTATACCCAGATAAATTAGTTTGCCCGAGAACAACTCTGGGAAAAATTTTATCAACGAAAAAAACATTTAGCGCGACCATAAAAAAAACAAACAACAGAATAATTGAAAATAAAGAAAACCCTAAAATACGGGTAATTTTTTTAAATCGCTTTTTCATTCGACGACAGTCCCGTTAAATTAAATCAAAAAGTAAAAGTCAAAAAGCAAAAACAAATATTAAAATGTAAAAATATTTTTAATTTTTGTGATTTATTTAAAATGAATATCTGCGGATAGATAACGATTTTCAATCGGAGCAAGCTTCTGCGGTGTTCTTTTTAATCAACGATTTTCTCTATTATCAAATCTGGATGCGCCACTTGCCCGCGTAAAATTTTCAAAGAAATCTCTTTGGCTTGATAACCGATTTTTCTTGCCTTGAATTGATATGTGCCCGGATTTAACAGGAAACTAAACCGTCCCAGTTTATCTGTTACCGCGGTCTTAAAAATCGGTTTTTTGTCACTTTCGTCGCTCGTTGCCCTCACGATTGTCAATGGTACTGGCTTGCCATACGACAATACCCTGCCATAAGGTCGCGGTATCCACAATAAATAAATTTCAAAAACCCATAGCAAAACATAAAGACCCATCAGCGCAGATTGGAAAAATTCAGGATTTATCAACAAATTATAAATTGCCGCTAACGACCCGATTAACAATACCGGTGTTCTTAACAAATTAATATATTTAATTACATTGCTCGCTACTACCATTAGACCAATGGCTAATTTTCTTTCATTGAGTTTAGCGCCTTTGAGATGAATTATTTGACCCACTGGCAGTTGGGTAATATTTTTGATTTCAAATGGCTCGGAAACATAATCTTTATAACCCGGCTTTTTAATATTGATATAATAATTGCCTTGCCTTGATATGAGAAACCAAAATCTTCCCTGCGCGTCTGTAAGCATCGTTTTAACTTTCTTGCCAAATTCAGCATCATACAAACCAATTAATGCTCGTGGCATAACCTCATTGCTATCACTTGATAAAACAACCCCCCAACTATGGCGCTTTTTACGACCAGGCAGATACAAAAACGATCCTATCCGCTGTGGTAAAGTCGCAAAAATATACCCTACTCGCTCTAAAAGCGAAACATTGCCAACCGCCAAAATAGACGATCCGAGCCCGTTAATCATAGCCGACAAAATCGTTGGCAAAACCGCCAGCACTACCCCTACCGCTGCCATATATGACGAAATTTTGCCAACCATGTTTCCTGTCGCAACAATAACTGACGCGGTTGGTTTGATCAAAACATTCACCATCTGTTGGCACAATAAAACTTTGTCTTGACTATATAACGAAACTATAATATCGGCTCTCCCTTCGGGAATATCTGACGCAATCCCATTAACGTTTAAGACATAATAACTTTGCGCGACAGGATACAACCCCTGAGGATCGTTATGATAATAAAACTTATAATTTTCCGGAGGAATTGACACAAAGCCAGTATCAGAACTTTGATTATTATAATTATTTGATTCATTGATATAGTAAGGCAATTTTTCAGCTAAATTTAACTCTGCTTGCGTACCAGCAGAAAAGATTGATAGATTGAAATAACCTATATTATCTTGCTTATCGTTTTCAACTTGAGTCCAGGCAATATTGAATTTTTTACCTTTAAATATCTCGGCATTTTTTTGCGGCGCGATGATGGTATTAAAACATTGATAAGATAAAACATTACTACTGATTTTGTCTGCCACTGTATCCGATGGAATTGGATATCGTTTATTCAGGTCATCGCCAGAAAAATCATAATTTAGCCAAATCCAATACTCACAGCCATCGGTCTCAACATTAAAATCCGAATCAATAAACGAGGTCAAAGCGGGATCTACGGTATAATATTTTTCTGCTTTATTGTTGGTAGAATTTAGATTCATCCGGGAAAGTGAAATACTTTTTATCTTAGGCGAATTTTCCTTTAGAGTAATTTCCCATTTTAACTCAACGCTCTCAATTACTTTTTGAGCGCTATTTTTCGCCTGTGCGACACTAATCGCAAATGGCTTTATAAATTTAACTGTTGATAAAATAAGATAATCGTCCCCGGCGCCAGAAATTTCCGGCAGTTCATAAGTAACGCAAGAATTTTCCGCCGTGTTCCCGACAAAAATTACTTTTAATTCATATTCTAATTTATTTAAACTTGTCTCTTTATCAAAATAATTTAATTCTAATCGGACCAAACTTTTTACTAACTTGGATTCGCCGCTGCCAACTTTTTTATAAATATTATAAGAAACAACTGAACCAGCCGAATCCCAATTTAGATAAACCCCTTTAATAACGCCATTGTTTTTTATCCTTACAACATTAAAATGAGCCGGACACTTGGCAGTATAATCACTGGCTACAAAACTACCTTCGGATTGATTACCATCTGTGTCAACTGCCACCACCTTATAATAATATATAGTATTGAGAGCCAACCCGGCATCAATATATGAATTTATACTTTTATCAGATGATGTATAAATAATAGTGCCTTCATCACCCTCGCTTAAAGCGCGATATATTAAAACATGATCAAAATCACTCACACTTGGATTAATCCAAGTGATGGTCGCCTTAGTGCCTGACACTGACACAGAGACATTAGTCGGGGAAGGAGGATTACCGCTTAACGTAGTAACCGAAACTTGGCTGCAAGAAGGTGACTCACCGGGAGAATCAGCATAAGTGGTTACAGTATAATAATAGGTCTTGGTATTTTTGAGTTGACTGTCAGTATAAGAAATAGTTGTCCCAGTGTCGCTAATCGTGGCGATCGCGTCTCCTTTTTGCGAGGCAGTTTCAGATCGGTAAATTCTGTATCTATTTGTGTTATTAGACAAAGGCGCTTTCCATGAAAGAACCACTTGCTTGTCTCCGGCGGTAGCAGATAAATTTTCCGGACAATTAGGAAAAACTTCATCTGTGCCGTCATCGCCAATATCGCTTGTCCCGGTGGTAAAAGACGATTCGCTGGACCAGGCACTCCAACTGTTATGATTATCCTGATAACGAACCCGCCAATAATAAGTTGTCTCTGCGGCAAGCAAAGCGCTGGAAACAGTAATGTTAGTTAAATGCGCTGTGTCTGTCCCGGAATCAAATACTGTTGTCGTATAATTTCCTGTCGTTTGCGACACTTGCCACTGCGACGCCTGATGAGTATCCTCTGTATCTACATCAGAAAATGCGGAAGCAGTAAGCACCTGATCGCTTACAGTTGCCAATACACTATTATTTGCTACATTAAAATTAGCAATTATCGCTAACGATAAAATAAATATTCCCACAACAATTAAAAAATTAGTATAACTTTTTCTCAAATACCCTCCTAAGTTACCTTTTCTTTATTATATTACTTTTCTTTATTATAAAGGGTGTTAAACCGCAGGGCAAGCATAATCAATTTCTAATGTCTAATTCCTAATTTCTAATCAAATCCCAATGACACAATTTTCAGACACAACATATCAATTTTCAGACATTCCTGTTTGTTACATTGAAACATTGTAAATACAATGCCTGTCTCGCCTTGCGAGCCAAGGCGGGAAAATTGAGAATTGAAAATTGAGAATTGTAAGGATTCGTCCACGCGCTCCTCGCTCGTTGAAATAACATTATGATAACATTATTATAACATTTTTTGTATTAGACTTATTACGAAACAACCTTTTCTACCTGCCGTCATTCAATCTCTCTCAGAATTAGGTGATAATTCCTCTTCTGAAAGTAGATTTCACTACGGCTGGCAGGCTGCAACTTGAAATTTTGGCTGTAAAATTATTCATCATTCGTCGTCGTCCCTCTGGGACGACTTCCTCACTCATAATTATTTTCGCTCAAAATTTCTGTGTTTCGTAGCGAAAAATTATTTCGTAATAAGTCTATTAAAAAATCCTGGCGATGACCTACTTTCGCAGCCCCTTGCGGAGCAACTATCATCGGCGCTGAGTAGCTTAACTTCTGTGTTCGGAATGGAAACAGGTGTTGCCTACTCGCTAAAATCACCAGGAAATTTCATTGAATTTCATTGTACTATCTAGTCCAGGGAAAGTAAAAAAATAGATCTTTGACCGATTAGTGTTAGACAGCTCAACCCCTTACAGGGCTTACACTGCTAATCTATCAACCCAGTCATCTTCTGGGGGTCTCAAAGGAAGTTTAATCTTAGGCACAGCTTCCCACTTAGATGCTTTCAGTGGTTATCTGTACAAGCATAGCTACTCAGCAATGCACTTGGTAGTACAACTGATACACCAGAGGCTTGTTCCTTCTGGTCCTCTCGTACTAAGAAGAATTCCCCTCAAACTTCCAACGCCCACGGCAGATTAAGACCGACAATCTGTTACTTGATAACCACATCTGTTTTCAAATCCAATATATCTGTGGCGACTCGACATTTCTGTCGAATTCTATATATCGCTATATAGTTCGGACTGTATCTTCCCCTACAAAAAGATCGTAGGGATCTAGCGTACAGTCTCTGGGGATATTACCGGGATAATATTTGATGTTTTTTTAACTTCCTATATTTACCTGATCGATTCATAGAATAAGCTAAATCAACTATTTTTCTCAATCCTTTTGGCTGAAAATGTATTCCTTGATCAAGCCACATGACAACCTGGCTAAATTTCTTAAAATCATCTTTCTTTTTTTCAGATAAAAATTGAAATTTTGTAAAAAACGGAATAATTTTTTCAATCAAATCTTTTCTATTCTTTACTACATAAACATTAGTTTGATCATGTTTTGATTTGGGATGATTTTCTTTAATATATCCGCAACCAAAGTAAGATTTTACCGAATTGAGAATACTTATACAATCTTTATGTTGGCTAATATGAAGTTCGGGCATTATTGACCAATTTTGGGTCAAATCTTTTCGACGTCCGAAGGCAATATGAAATGTGCCTTCTCCTTCAAAAAAACCAACAATATAATAAGGATTAATATTATCCTGGCAATCTTTCCTGCTGATTGTCCGCACTCGACATTTTTTCACCATAATAATTATATAATAACACATAATTATTAGTAATGCGAGATCCTGCAGTCCCTATTTTTTTAAAACGGGACACGGATTTTCCAGCACATAGCTAAATTTTTAGACAGCACGTATGTTTACTGTCTTGCGACGTTCTGAACCCAGCTCGCGTATCGCTTTAACTGGCGAACAGCCAGACCCTTGGGACCTGCTCCAGCCCCAGGATGCGATGCACATTTATCTTCGATTACTCGAAGTGTAGACTATACCTTCACCCTTTATTAGCGTCTTAAAGGGGACAAGCGTGTGATAAAAAAAATTTTAATGTTTATTTCTATCTCACCCCGCTATTACGGGGATCAGTCGTTACGGGGTCATAGCCACTGCTTTACAGCGGAATTTCTAAATCCTAATTTCTAAACAAATCCCAATATCAAATTTCAAAAATTAGAAATTTAATCATTAGTAATTGGAAATTTGTCATTCCGGTGCTACGCACTGGCTAGACTTCCCACGGTATTGTCCATATGTTTCTGGATTCATTATAACACAATAACATATGGAGTCCACCGTTATGAGCTTGTTATTTTCATACTCAATTACTTGAGTAGCGACCCTAATTTGAGCCGACATCGAGGTACCAAACAGCGCCGTCTATGTGGTCTATTGGGCGCTATAAGCCTGTTATCCCCGGGGTAGCTTTTATCCGTTGAGCTCTATCTCTGTCATTCAAAGATAGAGGATCACTAAGTCCTGCTTTCGCAGCTGCTCGACTTGTAGGTCTCGCAGTCAAGCTGGCATATGCCTTTGCACTATCACCTCGGTTTCCATCCGAGATTAGCCAACCTTTGAGCGACTCCGTTACACTTTAGGAGTCATCCGCCCCAGATAAACTACCAACCAAACACTGTCTTCGCCTTACGGCGAGTTAGATTTGTCAAATTAAAAGGGTGGTCTCTCATTGACGACCCTGCTCCGCAGGGAAACTCTAAATCCTAAATTCGAAATCCTAAATAATATCAAAATTCTAAATTACAATTTCCAAAACTTATTTATTTTGGCAATTGGTCATTAGATATTGGGATTTGTTTAGAAATTAGGAATTAGAAATTAGAAATTCTGTGCGAAGCACGGTCTCCCACCTATGACTGAACATTCAATATAACAAACCAATATCAGGATATAGTGAAGCTCCACGGGGTCTTTTCGTCTTGCCGCGGGTAACCGGCATCTTTACCGGCAGTGTAATTTCACCGAGCTCCTTGTTGAGACAGTTTCCAGACCGTTACGCCATTCATGCGGGACGTAACTTACACGCCAAGGAATTTCGCTACCTTAGAACGGTTATAGTTACCGCTGCCGTTCACCGGGGCTTAAGATCGAAGCTCAACCGCGCTCCGCACAGAAACTCTAAATCCTAATATCAAAATCCTAAACAATATCTAAATTCAAATGCTCAAAACTTTGTGATTTTGGTCATTAGATATTGGGATTTGTTTAGAAATTAGGAATTAGAAATTAGAAATTCTGTGCGAAGCACAGCATCACTCCTCACCTTGACCTTCCGGCACTGGGCAGGCGTCACTCCATATACATCCCCCGAAGGGTTAGCATGGAGCTGTGTTTTTGATAAACAGTCGCCCGGAAAACATTCGCTGCGGCCTCGCGCTCTGCACGAGGAAATCCTAAATCTCAAACTTCAAATCTCAAACAAATACGAAATCTTAAATTATAATTTTCAAAACTTGTTGTTTCGAATTTATACATTTAGTCATTGGTGCTTGTTTAGAAATTAGAAATTAGAAATTAGAAATTCCTTGTGCAAAGCACAAGGCAGTGCTTATCCCGAAGTTACGCACGCTTGTTTGCCGAGTTCCTTAACAAGGATTTTCTCGATCACCTTAGTATTCTCTACCTATCTACCTGAGTCGGTTTGCGGTACGGATTACTATAACTTAACCCAATACAATTTTTCTCGCCACCATCTCCCCGATTGAAAACATATCCATAGCCAACAATCAGCTTGACAGTGTGTCATTGTATTAGAAATTATAGCAAGGGCAGGAATATCAACCTGCTGTCCATCACGAGTTTACTCGCTTAGGACCGCCTAACCCCCCGACGATTATCGTTGCGGGGGAAACCTTAGACTTTTGGTGACCCCGTTTCTCGCGGGGTTAATTCGTTACTCATGCCAACATTCGCACTTCTTTAAACTCCACCCTGACTCACATCAGAGCTTCACTGCTTAAAGAACGCTCCTCTACCACCGCCCCTGCTCCGCAGGGAAGCTCCAAATTCCAAGAAACAAATTCCAAACAATACTCAATTCTCAAAATTCAAATAATCAAAATTTGAATATTTGGAAATTGAAATTTAGAATTTGTTTGGTTATTGTTGCTTGATTATTGGAATTTCCATGCGAAGCACGGACGATCCGCATCTTCGGTAAAGATTTTAGCCCCGTTGAATTTTCGGCGCAGTCTACCCCTCCCGACGAATCGGGACTCGGATAGTGAGCTGTTACGCTTTCTTTAAAGGATGGCTGCTTCTAAGCCAACCTCCTATCTGTCTGAGGCAAACCACTTCCTTTTCCACTTAAATCTTATTTGGGGACCTTAGATTGCGATCTGGGCTGTTTCCCTTTCGTACCGTGAAGCTTAGCCCTCACGTACTGACTGCCTTATCCTGAAACCCCGTTAGAGACAGATCTTGTTGAATTGTTCAAAACCCAATAAAACCCATCTCTAACGGGGTAAACCTGTTATTCGAAGTTTGACTGATACCGAGCGGTTTCCCACCCGCGCATCAACCAGAGCCCTACCCACAGGTGTGCGATAAGACGCTATACCTAAATATATTTCGAGGAGAACCAGCTATCTCCGAGTTCGATTGGCATTTTACCGCTATCCACAGTTCATCACCCAGATTTGCAACTCTGGTGTGTTCGGTCCTCCACCACGTTTTCACGTGGCTTCAACCTGACCATGGATAGATCACTCGGTTTCGGGTCTGACACACTTTATCTTCTCAAAAGAGAACGCCCGATTAGGACTCGCTTTCGCTCTGCCTACACCCCGAAGGGGCTTAAGCAAACAAAGTATGACAACTCGTTGGCTCATTCTGCAAAAGGCACGCCGTTACACGCTCCGCTTACGCGTCGCTAAATCTCAAATCTCAAAATTCAAATCTCAAAATGAAATTGAAAAATTTTAAATTTTTAATTTGACTTTGGATTTTTCATTTTGAATTTTGCATTTAGCGCTTCGCCTAAGCGAAGCGCGCTCCGACTCCTTGTAAGTATATGGTTTCAGGTACTATTTCACTCCCCGGTCAGGGGTACTTTTCACCTTTCCCTCACGGTACTGGTTCACTATCGGTCAAAAAACATATTTAGCCTTAGGTGATGATCCACCTGTCTTCCTGCTGGATTTCACGTGTCCAACAGTACTCAATCTTTATATTAAAAATATAAAGCAACTATTTCACAAATGAATACCATTTTCGCATACGGGGCTATCACCCTCTATGGCTGTCCTTTCCAGGTTCATTTTGCTAACAATATTCATTGATCATTAGTTTGGGCTGTTCCCATTTCGCTCGCCGCTACTTAGGGAATCGATATTTCTTTCTTTTCCTCTGCTTACTAAGATGTTTCAGTTCAGCAGGTACCCGAACGCCGCTTCGCGTCAAATTCAAAATGTAAAAATCAAAAATCAAAATGACAATTTAAAATTCAAAATTTTTAACTTTTAATTTATTTTTGCATTTTGAGATTTGAGATTTGAATTCGCTGTGAAGCAGCGTTCAACGCTGGTTTGCAGCGTTGGGTTTCCCCATTCGGACATCTCCGGATCAAAGCTTGTTTGTCAGCTCCCCGAAGCTTATCGCAGACTACTACGTCCTTCGTCGGTGTTTTTTGCCAAGGCATCCACCATATACTCTAATGTGATCTACTAATTACACTTTCCCTGCACTAAATAGTGCAAGATTTTACCCTAAACTAATCTTATTTTCAAAGAACATTTGGACTTAAATGGGCTTAAAAAAACTGCCCAAAGGCAGTTTGCAGAAATTTATCCAAATTAAAATAAACTGCTATAAACTGCCTTCCCCCTCTCTTTTTGTATTATTTGTTTTCACTGGTATTATCATTTTAACAAATTTAAAAATAATGTCAAGTAAAACCAAAATCCCCCTTTCCCCCTAAAAATTCCTACTTACTGTGCCACTCGGTTTCCTTACGAACCTTTTCTAATAATTCTTTAGCTGCCGCTTGACCGCCTAAACCAAATGACAAACCACCGGCGATTGCAACCAGGGCTACAAATCCGGTAAACAATGTTTGTAAAAACACTGTGGCAATCCCAAATTGGGATAAAGCCGCCAATACCGTGAAAACCAAAATTGCATATTTGGTAGTCGAGCCAGCCAATTCAGCAAAATTAAGCTTTGCCGCAGAGACCGCCGATCGGACAACTCGCGCCATAAAATGCGCTAAAATCGCTCCAATCACCAATGTTGCCGCTCCTGATACTACACTTGGAACATAGCCCAACACATCATTCAAAAAACTTGCAACTTGGCTTAGACGCAAAACATCAGCCGCTGCCATCAAAGCAACAATTATTACCACCCATTTTACAGCTGATGCCACCAGCCCTGATGTATCCTTTTTGCTTTCGGTCTTTTTAACAACATCTTCAATCTTGGCGCGCTCAAAAATAGTTTGCAATCCAACCGCCCGTAAAATATTTTCCACCGCCCACTCAAGAAGCGCCGCTATAATCCAACCAACAATCAAAATAATAATAGCGCCAAAAATGTTGGGAATAAATTCCACTAGTCGAGTAAGAATTTCCGAAAGAGCAGTTTGTATTGACAAAGTCCACTCCTCAAATATATTCATATTTTTTCCTTTTGCGTCGCCTGCGCTCAGACAAGACGACTTATGCAAAAATCGATAGCTCGACCAAACTACCTTAATCTTATTTTAAAATTATCAAATATGTTTGTCAATAGGGACTTATTTCCTGTCAGCGCAATATAGTAATGTCACATTAATTGCAAAATAGAAATGTCACATTCTTTCCACTAAGATAAAGAAAAAATAACTTAGTTGGGAGGATA
>VMGK01000008.1 GCA_007376535.1 Candidatus Berkelbacteria bacterium Licking1014_7
CCCTCCATGTTTTTTGAATTCCTCCAAATAATACTGGGCTTTTGTTTCGTCTTTGCCCTGTTTTTGGTAATAGTTGGCTAATTGGGCATAACTGTCTAAGTTGAAATAGCGCCAAGACCCGACCTTAAATACCCGACCTTGTGACTAGGAATTCACCGAAGCGAAGGAGACGCGACAACCTCTTTCAATCAAACTCAACCAAACAGGCTTTTAAATAATGTTGTAAGATCTTTGGGTCGCAGATAATCAAAATTCAACCCTTGCGCCTCTTTAAGCCGTTTGGCGTCAAAACTGGCTTTCCTAATTTCACCGGTCAACCCCAACTCCCCCCAAAAACATATTTTTGGATTAACCGCTTGTTTTTTGCAACTTGAAATAATTGCCGCGGCGATTGCCAAATCCAACCCCACATCTTTAATTTTAATCCCGCCAACCATATTTAGATAAATGTCATATTGGGAAAGTTTTATACCTAACAGATTTTCAATGATCGCGGCGATTAGACATAGCCGATTGGCGTCCAAGCCATGCGCCATTCGTTTGGCATAACCAAATATGGTTTTATTGCAAAGCGCCTGCACTTCCACCAAAATCGGACGCAAGCCCTCCATCGCGCAACCCACCACTGAACCAATAGCATTTTTATTGCGATCGCGTAAAAATAATTCAGACGGATTTGCCACGCTTTTTAAGCCCTTTTCTGTCATTTGCATTACACCAACTTCATTCACATTGCCAAAACGATTTTTCGTGGCGCGCAAAATTCTCAATGTCCCCATTTTCTCACCTTCAAGATACAAGACTGTATCAACTAAATGCTCCAATGTTTTTGGACCGGCAATTTGCCCCTGCTTGGTAATATGTCCCACTAAGATAATTGTTTTGCCAGTGGTCTTGGCGATTTTTTGAAATTCCATTCCAACTGCTTTAACCTGCGCGATTGAACCAGCGGAAGTCGCCAGCGCTTCTGATTCTAATGTCTGAACCGAATCCACAATAATTAAATCATAGTTACTGGTTTCGCTCGCTGTAAGCGCTTTTTCCAAATCAGTGGTTGCAAGAAAATGGATATTTTCAATCTCAAGTCCCAAGCGCTTTCCCCGTTCGCCGACTTGCGACATTGATTCTTCGGCAGAAATATACAATGCCTTTTTAACTTTGGACGAAACCTCCAAAAGCAAAGTTGATTTTCCAACGCCCGGTTCTCCGCCCATTAGAATCAAACTGCCAGCCATCAAACCGCCACCCAATACTTCATCAACTTGCCGAATGCCGGTTTTAATTTTATCTTTGGTATTTTTAGTAAAATTCGCCAGACATTCCACGCGCGTTTCTGGCTTGCCTTTGTCTGACTTTTTTTGCGCACGGGAAATCTTAAACTCCACCAAAGTATTCCACTGATCGCAGGCATCGCACTTTCCTTGCCAACTCAAAAATTCCGCCCCGCAGTCATTACAGACAAACACTAATTTTTTCTTACTTTTAGGCATTTTTAATATCAATTATTTTTAACTGTAAATTTTTTTGCCCGTTAAACTCATTTAAATCAACTGTGTAAGCAATGTCAACTCTGTCTTTTACTTTTAGCCAAGAAAAATCTTTTGCCACTGAAAAAGCGATCGCTGAAAAAACTCTATTACCATAAGAAAAATTTAATTTTAAGTGCTCGCTCTTTTTGCCCACTGGTCTGACTAATGCCACATTCACTTTTTTACTCACAAAAACCGGGCGCGGATTTGACATACCGTAGGGCTCTAATTTGCTAACCGCCTGAAAAAATCGCATATTTACAATGTCTAGTTTAATCTCTCCGTCAATTAGTTGCGAAGGCGATAAAATATCATTGGTGAGTTTTTTGTCAGCCAAGCGTAAAATTTCATCATAAAAACTTTGTAAATTTTTTTTCTCTAAAACCAGTCCGGCGGCTTGCGCGTGCCCGCCAAATTTTCGCAAATGTTTTTTACAGATATTAAGCGCTTCAAAAATATGAAAATCCTTGATAGATCGCGCGCTGCCTTTCATTATTTTCCCATCATCAGAAAAAACGATTGTCGGGCGATAATATTTCTCTGAAATTTTTCCCGCCAGCAATCCGACAATTCCCGGCTTTAAGTCCTTCTGACTGATGATGATAATTTTATTCTTGTATAATTCTTCTTTTTGTATCTTTGCGATCGCTTTTTCAATCCCGTCTTGCATTTCATTTTGTCTTTGATTATTGATAAAATTTATTTTTTTTGCCAAAGTTTGCGCTTTTTGCTCATCTGCCGTTGTAAGCAAATTAAACGATCCGTCAGGGGTAAGCACTCTACCAGGAGCGTTAAGGCGCGGACCGATTTGAAAACCAACTGTATACACAGAAAAGCGATCGCTTTCAATCCCACTCACTTTATACAGCGCTTGCAGTCCAATATTTTTGGTCTTTTCCAGACGCTCCAAACCGAATTTTGCCAAGACGCGATTTTCACCAGTCAAAGGCACAATATCGCATATTGTTGAAATCCCTGCCAAATCAATATTTTCTTTTAAGAAATTTTTACTCAGTAAATTATTTTTAACAAATGCCTGCGCTAATTTGAATACTAATCCGCCGGCGGAAAAATCTTTATATGGATATTTACAATTTGCCTGCCTGGGGTTGATAAACGCGTCTGGATCGGGATTTTTTGTTTTTTGAATTAAATGGTGATCGATGATTATGGTTTGAATACTTTGTTTTTTGATAAAATTAATTTCTTTTTTATTAGTTGATCCAAGATCAATCGCCACAATCATCTGGCAATTTTTTTTGATCAATTCATCTATGCCCGTTTTATTCAAACCATAGCCCTCATCCCGATTTGGTATATATATTTCCCACTTGATTTTCAGTTGGTCAAACATTTTTGCCAAAAGCGCCGCAGCTGGAATTCCGTCAGCGTCATAATCGCTAAAAATGCCGATTTTGTTATGTTGCGATCGCTTTTTTTTTATCATCTGAACCGCCTCTTTAATACCTTTCATCAAAAACGGATTGGCTAAGTCATTATCAAAATCTGGCGCTAAAAAACTCTGCCAATCGCGTTTTTTAATTTGGCGATTCAAAAGCAATTGCTCAATCAAATTATTGCTCTTCTTGGGACTGATTATCCAATGCATAATTTAAGAATGTAGAATTTTGACTTTTGACTTTTGACTTTTGACTTTATTTATAGTACGCTATTCCTTCCACGCGCAGATCAATATATTCGCGAATTTCGTCTTTATGCTCGCTATAAATTTTTTTAAGCGCCGTGATCTGAGGATTAATTTGCCTTAAAGTTGTTAAGAAAATTTTCTTGCCTTGCTCAGTGTTGACGACTAACTGATAAGTTGTTTCGCGAATTTCAAAATTAGTTATCTTAAATTCGGTCTTCAAAGGGATTTCTTGATTGGCCGCCTCAGTGAAAATAATAAAGTCCTGATCAAGTATGGTGTCGCCTAATTTTATCGCCACATTGTCTGTGTCAACAATCAAAAAATGTTTCACCTTATCAACCGGCTTAAACACCACCCCCAAACGATCCACCAAATAGTATTTATTATTTACCTGCCAAGTAAGCGCCGAATCCCTTTCCACCAATTCCACCCGCAAACTCTCAGGCAAACCGCGGATAATTTTTATTCTTTGAATACCGGGCTGTTTTTGCTTCAATGTTTCTTCTGTCTTTTTACCGCCAAACAAAAAAATGTTTTTGCCTTTAAGCGATCGCACTTCCAAAACAATGTCTGGCGACGCTTCTTTGTCAATTTCAATCTCGGTAATTTTGAAAAAAGAACTCAAAAATAACCACCAATATGCCAAAACACCAACCGCAACAACTGCTGCAATTTTCAAAATCAAATCGATTCTTATTTTGGGATCAACGATTTTTTGCGTTTTGACATCAATTTTTGGTTTTCTATAATCAATCCGCTTGCCCTTTTTGTAATATTTTTTTCCAAACTTAAAATCAATAAATTTCAAAACTCCTCCTGATTTTATTCTATTAAAAAATCTAATCGTTACCATCGGACGATTGCGATTAGCAGGCGGGCGAGCATGCTGAAAATCAATTATACCTCAAAAAATTATTTACACGACTTACGCACTTTTAACAATTCTAATATATTTTCGCCGTCTAATTGACTTCGACGCCATCCACCCCGTAAAGCTCACTTCGTTCGCCACGGGGCAGGCACCCGAGCGCCGCGTCCCGTTAATGACGCTTCTGTAATAATAGAATGTAATCTATTTTACAGAAAGGAATTTATCGGGAAGCTCGCCACGATTGGGAGCGCCGGCTTTCAAATATTTAGCCCCAACCGCGACTGCCAAATCCGCGATAAAATCGTCTTCGGTCTCGCCGGCCCGGTGAGAAATCTGCACTTCAAAATTTGCCTCCCTGGCTAACTTTATCACCGCAAAGGTCTCTGACAAAGTGCCAATTTGATTTGGCTTGACGCTAATAGAATTTCCGGCTTTCATCTCAATCCCCTTTTTGAGTCGGTTAATATTCGTTGAAAATAAATCATCACCCACGATGGCAATTTTACTGCCCAGATCAGCCGTTGCGTCTGCCCAACCCTGCCAATCATCTTGCTTAAAAGGATCTTCCAAAATCGTCAAAGGATATTCAACGCAAACGCGGCGATAATAGTCAATCGGCTGATACGGATAAGTGGCGATGGAGAGTTGGGGAATATTATCAGCCGCCACATCAACTGCCAAGACCACCTCTTTTCCCGGCGCAAAACCGGCCTTTTTAATTGCTTCTACCAAAAACTCAAGCGCTTCCTCATTCGAATTCAACTGAGGCGCAAAACCGCCTTCATCGCCAACATTAATCGCTTTTCCCATCAGTTTTAATTTCTTTTCCAATGTTTTAAAAATTTTAACGCCGATGGCCATTTTCTGAGAAAAACTTAAATCGCTATCTATCGGCACGACCATAAAATCCTGCATCGTCAAATTATTATCAGCATGAACTCCGCCGTTAATTAAATTAAACATCGGGCTGGGCAAATTCATTCTAACTTGTTTATCACCGCCATAAAGTTTTGCCAGATACTGGTAAAATGGCATTTTTTGCGCCAGGGAAGCCACGCGCGCCACCGCAATTGACACACTCAAAAGCGCGTTGGCTCCCAGTTGAGATTTATTTTCAGTACCGTCTAAATTGATCAATGTTTTATCAATTTCCGCTTGTAAAAAAATATCTTTGCCTTTCAAATTTTGCAAAATTATGCCATTCGCATTTTCTGCAACATGATCAATGTTTTTAATATCCACTGCTTCGTATTTTGCCACAATCGCGCCGCTCGGCGCGGACGCGCGCGCTTTTTCACCCGAATCCAATTCAACTTCCACTTCTAAAGCCGGATCGCCTAATGAATTATAAATTTTCTGACCGGTGATATTTTTTATTACTGGCATCAATAATCCTCCCTGCCAATTTTCGCTTTAATTGCCACAATACCTTATTAATAATTGTTTTCAAACTCTCCCACAAACTCAATCTCTGGTTCTAATTTTACCTTAAATTCAGCATACACTTTTTTTTGTAAAATATCCACCAAGTCCTTAATGTCCTGCGCGCTCGCCTTGCCTGAATGAGTAAAAAAGTTGGCGTGCCGTTTTGAAACTCGCGCGTCGCCCACCCGAATTTTTTTTGCTCCCACTTGATCAAGCATATAAGCGGCGGTCTTTCTAATATCTCCGTAAACCTCTTTTTCGCGCGAAGATCTGCCTAACGGATTTTTGAAAGTTGAACCAGAACAAATAATATTTTTGGGCTGGCGGCTTCTGCGCAACTCAATAAACTTATTAATTTCCCTAATAATTTGTTCGGTATTTTTGTGTTGCAATTGCAAAGTAGCGGACAAAATTATTGGTTGGCAACTGCCCCATGATACACCTTGCGATCGCTTAATAATACTTAATTGTGATCGCTTCAAAATCGTGCTTCTATAAAACGGTTTTAGATACTTCCCGTTTTTTTTGACCACCTCAACGACCGATAATTTAAAATTTGGAACAAGCAAAATTATCTCTCTGACAAAACTGCCGATTTCCCAGCCGTACGCGCCGGCATTGCCGTAAATTGATCCGCCCAAAGTACCGGGTATGGTCGCAAAAAATTCAATTCCGCCCAAACCCTCAGTTGCCAACGCCATTACCAACTCTGAATTAGTAATACCTGATTCTGCGCTCACCTGTCCCCGAATAAGATCAAAATGAATTTCTTTGGCTAAATTTAATATCACTAAACCATCAAAACCTTTGTCAGAAAAAACCACATTTCCCCCTCTGCCTAAAACAAAATAGGCAATGTTACGTTGCAAACAAACATTGATTGCGTCAATAATTTGACTTGACTTTAATGCCTTGAATAAATATCTGGCTTTTCCGCCCACTCGCATCGTGGTATACTCTTTCATTGAAATATCGGTTAAAACCTTAGCGTCTATTTTTTCTTGCAATGCTGATTCTATTCTACGATTTTTGATTTTTGTCATTATTTTAAATTGTGAGATTTGAGATTATCTTGTATATATCTCCGGCGCCCATAATGACAACCACATCATTATCTTTCACTTCTTTTTGCAAAAAGTCAATAATTTTGGAAAAATTGTCCAGATAAATTGTATCTTTATGATGTTTGGATATTTCTCGCGCCAAATCTTCACCCGTGAAATCTGATGTTTTTTCGCGCGCAGACAAAAAAATCGGCGCAACCAGGACTTTATTCGCCTCAGAAAAACTTTTGCCAAAATCAGACAGGAGCGCTTGGGTGCGGCTCACGGTGTGCGATTGAAAAACGCAAATAATCCGATTTCTGTTATATTGCGATCGCAACGCCTCTAGCGCATTTTGAATTTCAGTTGGATGATGCGCGTAATCATCGTAGATTTTCACTTTTCTATCGGGGTCAATTTTTCCGTCAAATCTCAATTCTAACCGTCTTTGCAGACCTTGAAAATTGTTTAATGACTTTTTGATAACTTTTGTGTTCACCCCTAAAAATCGGCAAACATACGCCGCCACTGTAGCGTTAAACAAATTATGCTGTCCGAAAAATTTTAATCGCAAACCGATAAACGGCTTTTGAAAAAAAATTGGTCTAATTTTAACTTTTGATTTAGCGGATTTTATCAGTCGTTGAGAAAATTTTTCGTCCGCGCGGATAATCGCCAATCCCTTTGGATCCGTTCTTTTAACAAACTTTTTGTAAACATTAAAATAACTTTTTTCATTTGGATAAATATCCGGATGGTCGTATTCAGTCGAAAGCACAATGCTAATATAAGGGTTTAGATATAAAAATTTCGCTCGCGATTTAACGTCTTGCGGGTCTGCCGTATATTCGTCTGCCTCAACTACAAAATAATCGCTTTTTCCCCAATGGGCGGAATTTTTGAGTCCGCAGACCGACGCGGCGCCAATTAAATAGCCCGTGTCAATTCCCGCGTCAACCAATGTTTTAACAATCATAGCGGTAGTCGTGGTTTTTCCGTGCGTGCCAGAGACCGCAATCACTTTTTTACTACGAATAAAATAAGCGATCGCTTTGCCATACGACATCACTTTTATTTTCAAATCTGTCGCTTGCTTGACTTGCGGATTATCTTTGCCATTGTGAGCGGCAGTATAAATCACTAAATCAGTCCTGGGAGAAATTATTTTGTCAAAACCAATATCAATTGTTATTTTGCGATCGCGCAATATTTTATCAGTGATGAACTCGTCTGCCACATCAGAGCCAGACACTTCAAAACCCTGCTCTTGGGCAATAACTGCGAGCCCGGCCATTCCCACTCCTTTAATTCCCACAAAGTAAATTTTCATCATATGTCTTTAATTAAATCAAAAATTACTTCCGCGATTTTTTTCGCTGAATTCTTGTCGCTAAATTTGGCAACATTTTCCGACAACCTTTTCTGCCTATTTTTATCTTGCGCCAAATTATCAATCGCGTCAAACAATCTTTCACCAGATAATTTTTCCTGCTCCAGCACCTCTGCCGCTCCGGCTTTTTCAAGAATACGCGCGTTTTTTTGCTGATGATCCTGGGCTGACCAAGGAAACGGTATCAATA
Organism: Candidatus Berkelbacteria bacterium Licking1014_7; assembly: GCA_007376535.1. Classification (GTDB taxonomy): domain Bacteria; phylum Patescibacteriota; class UBA1384; order GWA2-35-9; family CG2-30-39-44; genus VMGK01. Next base: position 8,097 of record VMGK01000008.1, read on the forward strand.
TAACCGGTTTTTTTGCCAACGCCATATCAGCAATACTGCTGGCGCCAGCGCGACTCACCGCCAAATCGCAAACTCTCCACGTTTGTGCCATCTTATATGAATCCAAAAATTCCGCTGACCAATAACCGACCGACTTTTTATCATTTTTATCAAAAATAGTCGGCGATTTTTTCCCGGTAATATGAATAATTTGATATTTTTCCAAAAGTTTACTAATGATCGGTTTTAAGATATTATTCACTGAAAGCGCGCCTTGCGATCCGCCAGTTATGAGTATGATCGGTTTTACAGAAGAAAAACCAAAAAATTTCAGATCTTTTGTCGCAGATAAAATTAAAGAATTTCCCGGCGTGCCAGTAAAAATCGCCTTATCCAAATCAATGCCAGTATAATTTTTCAGTCCAAAACCAAAACAGGTCTTTTGCGATAAACGATGAGCCAAAAGATTGGTGGCGCCCAGCGCTGAGTCCGACTCGTGAACAATAATTTTTTTACCCAAGACCTTTCCCGCCAAAAGCACTGGCAAACTCACAAAACCGCCTTTTAGAAAAATCGCATCTGGCTTGAAACATAAAATTCGATAAAGCGCCAGAAAAAAACCAAAAAATATTTTTAGTCCATCCCACAAAGTCCACAAACTGACATAACGACGAAATTTACCCGACAAAATCCATTGATAATCAACCTTGCCTTCACCGCGCGCTAATTTTTTTTCCAACCCCAAAAAAGTGCCTAAATATAAGATCTGGCAACCTTGTTTTTTTAATTCTTTCACTACTTCCAGAACTGGCAAAATATGCCCGGCTGTCCCGCCGCCCGAGACAATCACTCTTGTCATTTTTACCATAAATCAATTATAGCACAAATAGATTAAATCAAAAGTCAAAAATCAAAAATAAATAGTAAAAAGTAAAAATTATTTTTGAATTTTGATATGCTCGCCTCGCTGAAGCAAGAGCGAAGCGGGTCATTTTGATTTTTAATTTTTGCCTGTCCCGTTGCGATAGCTTGCGGGGATATTTGATTTAATTAGAATGAATATTTACTCGCTATATTTTGAGATATTATACAAAATCCCCACACCTGCTAAAAGCGCGACGAGCGCTGATCCGCCATAAGAAATAAAGGGCAAGGGAATGCCAGTGAGTGGCAAAATACCGGTTGTCGCTCCGATATTTACCAACGTTTGAAATGCAATCCAAAAACTAATGCCAGTCGCCACAATCCTGCCAAACGGATCCGGGCATTTTAACGCAATCGTAAAACCCTTGTATATTAACGTAGCGATTATAAGCACAATTACAAGCGATCGCAAAAAACCTAATTCTTCAACAATTATCGCAAAAATCGAATCAATATGTGGCTGGGGAAGATAAAGATATTTTTGGCGCGATTGACCAAAACCCAATCCCCACCAACCGCCAGAACCAATTGCCAAAAACGATTGGGATATTTGATAGCCCGCGCCCAACGGGTCAGATAAAGGATGTAAAAAAGTTAAGACCCTTTGCATGCGGTAATTAGCGCTTTTTATCAAAGCCCAAAAAAACATCAGACCAAATCCACCCGCAAAAAACAAATGAATCTTTGACGCGCCTGCCACAAAAACCATCACTGCCGCGCAAGCGGTAATGACTAAAACCGTTGACAAAGCCGGCTGTTTCATAATCAATAAAATCAATACACCCAAAATTAGAATAAACGGCGCCACACCAGACAGAAAATGCCTGATTTGATTTTTTTTACTGGCTAACCAAGCTCCGGCATAAACAATATAAATTATTTTCATAAATTCTGACGGCTGTAAACTAAACGGACCCACTTCTATCCACCTTTGCGCGCCAGCAATTTTTTGACCCAAGCCCGGTATAAAAACCAAAACCAAACCCAGCAAACCAATACCTAACAAATACACCGAATATTTTTCCCACACTTTATAATTAATCGCACCTAATACCATCATCACTACAATCCCCAGACCCAAAGAAATCGCCTGTTTAGTCAAGAAATAAGTATTATAACCATAACGGTCATACGAAATTACTACCGAGGCGCTCGAAATCATTGCCAATCCAATTAAAGATAACAAAAGCGCCAAAAGCAAAATCCAATAATCACCTTTTTTCCCTTGTTGGGGACGAAAACGATTTAGAGACATAATATAGCAAATTTCGAAACTCAAATCTCAAATCTCAAAATCTAATCTAAAATTCAAAATTATTTTAGGCACTACATTACACTTTGAAATTTGTATCTTGAAATTATTTTTTAAGCACTTCTTCCTGAATATTCCTGCGCCAGTTTATTCCAGTATTTTCTTGCCGTATAATCATCAGGCTGATCAGTGAGCGCCTGCGCCACATCCACCACTGAAAACCACCACTCATTTTTGTAGAGTGTTTTGCGAATTTCTTTTCCCTTAAACAAAACAATTTTTGTGATTTTCATAAATGCCTTGAGTTACGAAATTGCTTTTTGAGACTGTCAACAAATACGAAAGTGATATTTCATCACTCCCCCACGGGCGTGTTAGGAGGTTTGTTGGTGTGATAGTTGACCGTGTAGTCGGAGAGAGTGGGAGTGGAAACGCCGTCAGTGGAAGTGAGACGGGATTGAACTTGCAGATAAGTTTCACCCGCATCTTTTTTGGCTTGAGTGATGGTAAGTTGGTTAGGATAAGAGATGATTAGATTAGCCACATCGCCCGAAGCCCAAGCAGTCCAGCCACTGGTGGAAACTCCGCTGGAATTAACCAGTTGAAAACGATAATCAATCGTTGTGTTGGCTGGCTCGGTTTCATTGATATCAAAACCTTGATATTCTACTACATACCTTGCCGCATCGCCGGTAGAGCCGATTTGGGTGGAGGCAGAGGTATGGGTGGCAATACCGCCTTGATATAATAAAAAATTATGAAGAGTTCCACCACAAGAACCTGGCATACATATTTCTTCAGGTTTCCTAATTCTAATATATCTAGCTGATATAGTCGGGCTAAAAGTTAATTGAGAATATTGATATGCTTCAGCAAAAGTGCCTTGGTCTGAATAGCTATTGTCATCCGATGAAGTTTCAAAATGCCATACTGTGCCCGGATCTGCTATATAGTTATACATTCTCATCTTGTTAATACCTTCAATTTCTGAACCAAGATCAATTTTCCACCAGATCTCTGCTGAATTATTCTCCCCCCAATAAGTGTCTATATCTCCATCTATAACCTTCCCTTTATTGGATTGATCTGTCGAGGCAGAGGTAGTTCTACCTATTAGGGAAATTTCCGCTTCTGACAATAATTTTATATCGCCCGATGATGAATTTAGATCAACAGCCGCACTCGAATTTCCAGCGTCCCAGTCTGCTTTACTGGTAAGCCCGATAGTTGATGATGCACTTTTTGTTTTTTCAATATTTTTTCTATGGATATTAGGTAGGACATAAGCCATTAATAATATTACGATGATACTTGAGATAATAAAAACATTTTTTATCATATTTTCATTATACTTGAATATAAAAAACAAAGGAAATAAACGATGCGCCGCGCGATTAAGCGCGGCGCGAATGGTCATAATGCAAAGGGGCATCCAGTCATCGAAGAAGAACTTCGGAGATTTCGCCCTTGGAACTGGCGCGGAGCTCAACCATCACCACTTTGTCTGGCAGCGACAATTGGAGTTCGTCCCAGCCGCAAATAGGTGACAGTTTCCCCTGCTCTTTCCCGTTGACATATACTGTCAACCCTTGCGGGTTTTCAACATAGCCATTGACCCTGATCACCGCGATGGCGACCGGTTGGACGATGTCAATGACAACCGACCCGCCAGCCCTCATGGGGTAGCTGGGCGACAACTGTCCATCCGTGAGCATGGGGACTTTTCCGCCAGTACTCTTGAACGCACAGCCCCCGGTGAGGTTTTCCGTTATAGCTACCTCTTGCTCGAGCTGCGAGTTCTTTTTGTTTTCTGCCAGGCGCCCTCTTCGAAGCTCATCGCTCGTTGGTGGGATGTAACTATCTGGCGGACGATCTGCTCCGACTTCCTTCTCTATTTGACTAACAACTCTGTCCCAATCGTCCTGCGACCAACGGACCGCTCGGGTCTCGGTAGCGGATCGCGTCCTGGATGGCGCCACGATCGCGACGAGCAACAATGTCACCGATGCCACAGCACCGATGATAATCACTATCCGGGTAAACCAACTCCACCTGATGTAGGTGGGCTGGTCGTCTTGCGCTTCCTCAACGACAGGAATCTCTACTTGGTGTCTTTCAGCAGCCATTTCGGCACCTTCCTTTCAAGGATTCGTGCGGCGAAAAACGAATCTATGATTGCCCTTCGCCACTTCTAACCATAGCATACCAATATATACTAAAAAAGTCAATACTCGGAAGCGCAACTATCGCTTTAACCTAAAATCTGTCCTCTACAGTAGCGGACAGATTTTAGGTTAAAAAGATAAATTTTTTTACAAATACTTAATTATCAATTCCTTAAACTTTTGCCCTCTTTCGCTGGCGTTGCTAAACTGGTCAAAGGACGCGCTGGCGGGCGAGAACAAAATTGTGTCGCCCTTTTTGGCAATTTCCACCGCTTTATCAACCGCTTGTTCCAAATCATCAACCAAAACCGCCTTGCGCCGATGGGCATACGGTATCGCCTCAAAAATTTCCCGCTGGTTTTCACCCAGCAAAATCGCTCGCTTGGCTTTTTTGGCGATCGCCTTGCCCAAGCGCGAAAATTTCAACCCCTTGCTTTTGCCGCCGCAAATTAAAATCGGGTGAGGAAAAGCATCCAAAGCGCTGATAGTCGCTTCGGGGTTGGTAGCGTACGAATCATTCACCCCGACTATCCCTTTTCGTTCCAACACCGGCTCCAAACGATGTTCCAAGGGGTCAAACGTCTTGACTGCGCGCGCGATTTGATTTATCCGGCTGCCCAAAATTCTTCCAACTAAAATACTGGCCAAAATATTTTCAAGATTATGCCTGCCTCGCAAACGCAAATCAGACACTTTACAAATCTCCTCTTTTGCGCCATTGTATGCCAGTTTGACTTTTCCATTCTGTAAAAAAGCGCCTGTCTCCACTTCTTTTTGCAATGAAAACCACCAAATATCTGCCTGAGTAATGCCGGCAAAGGCAAACGACTTTATATAATCAGCATTTATCACTGCCACATCGCCCGGTTTTTGATGCGCCACAATTTGATATTTTGCTTGAATATATTCACGCGCGTCCTGATGATAATCCAAATGATCATCGGTAATATTTAAAACCACTGCAATGTGCGGACTCCTACCCATATCCTGCAATTGAAAACTGCTCATTTCATAAACTATCTCATCGTCTTTTTTCAATTCATCTAAAAATTCAAACGGATCCACTCCAAAATTTCCCGCCAAATAGACATTAACACTGATGCCAATAAACTTTTTCATCAAAATGCGAAAAATCAAACTGGCGGTCGTGCCCTTGCCTTTAGTGCCGGTAATACCGATGATTTTTGCTGGACACAGGTCAAAAAAAAGTTTGGTCTGAGAGGTAATGATTGCGCCTTGGTTACGCGCTTGCTGAATCTTTTGATTTAAATACGGAATACCGGGCGTGCGAATCACCAAATCAAAATTGTCCAAATTGTCCAGATACTCTTCTCCCAGCCTAAATTTCACCCGCGCCGTCAGCTTGCCTAAATGGCTGGCTCGCAGTTCATTTTTGAGCTTTTTATTGCGATCGCAAATGGTTATTTTTTTGGCACCGTGCTTTAAGAGCCACCTAAAAAGCCCCAGATTATTCCTGCCCAGCCCAACAATGGCGATTTTGGCGCCGACTAATTTTTGAATTTTTTCTTGAGTTTCTATATCCCCTCCTCAGTTCAAATTTAATAAAATTAAATTAACCCCTTACCAGTATTAATTATAAACACTTTTTTACTTTCTGGCACTAATCCTTGACTGAAACGTTCAAAATATAAGCCCAACCCCAGGGCGGCTGTTGGTTCGGCTTCGACGCCACGCGCAGTTAATGATTCATACGCTTCTATTACCCTATCCTCGTTTAATGGCTGTTTAATTGTATTTTTTCCCGTAAAAGCAAGATTAACCATGCTTTTAATATCTCTATCTTGAAATAATAAAAATGGTTTGAATTTAGCCGTGGCTTTGTCGGCTTTACTGTCAAGTCTGGCTGGCTCGGCACCCAAAATGTTTATTGAAATTACTTTAGCAACATCTGCTTTTAATCGCGGATCGGGTACCCCGGCAGCATCGTTGCGCATTGAACGCGCCTGCCAGAATAAATAATTTTCCATTAATCTGCCTGAACCGTAAGGCAAATATATTTCATCCGGCTCTTCATTAAAAACTTCATGAACATGCCAATCGTAAAATACTGATGCTGGGTCAATCGCTCTGCTTGAAGTTATATCTATACCATCAACATTGTCCGCAATTCTGCAAATCTCTGATCCGCTTAACCGTAGGGATAAATCTGTTGCGTAAATATTTACCCGTAATTTTAATAACTCCTCTAAAATAGATTGTTTTATATTGAAATCGATGACCAATTTAGGCGGAGGTAAATCATATTTTTTAAAACATTCGGCTAATGCCAGCCCTTCATTACCAGCTGTTATCACTGACAAATATGGAATCGGTATTTTTTCTAACTCCCCTTTAGTCAGAGTCTGTGCTCGGTGAATTTTCAGATACAAGGCACGAGCATAATCACGATAAAGCGTGGCTAATTCCCACGCCGCTCTATCTTTGATGGTGCCGGTCGGATTGCTTGTGCGATCTGATTCATCTTTAACATATACTTTTCCGTAACCTTCTTGGGAAAAATCGAGTGGTTTTACCGGGGTAGCCCTCCATTCCGGCGCATCCGGATCTGCTTCGGCATATCTCGGAATTTCATCGCCCCACTTTTCTACTAAGCCGTAACTCATAAAACGGGGATATTCTATTTGCTTCTTAATTTCCCGCTGCAAATTATCCCTCTCGCCAAATTGTCGCAAATTTCGTTCGTTAAACATTTTAATAAACCTCCAAACTCGCCTCCACCAGCGCTTTTTTTATTTCTTCATCCGGGGTTTCAAACCCGGGCAGATAGATTATTTTTTCCGAATAATCAATGTCTTGAAAATATACAAGTTGCGATCGCAATAATTTCTCGTTAAATTCCGCGCCGAAAATTTCCTCGGCTTTTTTTATCACTTTATTAATCTTGCGCCGCTTGAAGATAAAATACAAATCCACATAATCCTTCCATTTGGGACGGCGACCCAAAGCATACGCCTTCATCGCGCCTAAAGTCAGTAAATCGGGTAAACCGATTATATCTTCAAAACTTTCTGATGCCTCAACGGAAAAAGGATAATGAAAAAAAGTCATCTTAACTGAATCAACCGAAAGAGTGAATTGACCGGTTTCATCGCGAATAGTCCGAAAAAATCTCTGCCGCCGCTTAATCTTTCGTCTGATTTTAAGATTATCAAACGATTGATTGGCAAACAAATCAAAATCAATCGACTGGCGATGCCCTAAATGAAGCGCGATCGCCGTGCCGCCAACCAAATAAAAATCTTTCTTGAATGCTTTAACCAGCGATAATGATTGAACTTGCTCTTTGCTTAAAATTTCTTTATGCATATCTGTTAAAATACAAAGTAAAATAGTTGGTAATTTTGGGATCGTAATTGGTTCTGGGGCGCGCTATCTGACGACGGAAAATTTCCGCGGTTTTTTTGATACCTAAAATCTTAAAGAGCCCCTGAACATCGTCCCAATTGCCCCAGTTGAGCACTGCTTCAACAATCGTCCCTTCAGACAAGCTATCATAATTTTTAGTGGACCAAAAAAGTCCCGGGCGTTGTTTGGCAAAATCTTGAATGGTCATAGTTTTGATAGTTATCTTTTTTATATTATAACACGACTTACACAAAATTACCTTATGTTATATTTTCTTGGATAATCGCTTCTCTGCACGCTCGTCGCCCCAGCGTGGCTCCTCGCTCGTCCTCGCCTCGTCGTGAATTAACAAATTTTTGTGAGTACTAAAAGGCAAAATATTTATATTTTGGACTTTGGGCTTTCATTTTGAGATTTGCCTGCCCCGTTGCGATAGCTTGCGGGGAGATTTGCCTGCCCCGTTTCGCGAAGCGAGTTCGGGGAGATTTGAGATTTGAGTGGCAAAGCCACGAATCTATCCCCGACCAACCAACGCCATAAACAACCCGATAACCGCAAAAACCAAACCGACAACCCAGAGCCGCATCACCACTTTGCTTTCGCCCCACCCCAGGGCTTCAAGATGATGATGCAATGGACTTACCATAAAAAGTTTTTTTCCTCTGATTTTTTTGGATAAAATTTGCAAAATCACTGATAATGTCTCCACTACAAACACAAATCCGATAATCGGTAAAATCAACGCGGTGTTGGTAAGCATCGCCACCACCCCCAGAGTCGCTCCGAGCGCCAAAGCACCGGTATCTCCCATAAAAAATCGCGCCGGTCCGATATTAAACCAAGTGTAAGCCAATGTCGCGCCGGAAATTGTGGCGCAAAAAATCGCTAATTCCATTTTACCTGACAAAAGCGCCACCAAAGTATAAGCGCCAAAAGAATAAGTCAACAGCCCGCCTGCCAATCCGTCCAATCCGTCAGTAATATTAACCGCGTTGGCAGTCGCCACGATCACTAAAACAAACAAAACAATATACCACCAGCCAAGATCAATGGTGTAAGGCAATCCAAACCAATTGCCTGCTGGAATATGGATTATTGTCCAGTCAAGTTTGTAATAAAACCACAATCCGCCCAAAATCGACAAAAGCAAAAGCCAGAAAAACTTCCATCTAAAACTCATACCCGCTACTTGGCTTTTACCGCGCAGATTTATCATATCGTCTAACAACCCCAGCGCGCCAAATGACAAAAGCGTAAAAAGCGGCAAGAGGGTTTGCCCGCGCGAAAAATTAAAAAGCAAAGTGATAATACCAACACAAAGCCAGATTAAAACGCCTGCCATAGTGGGCACTTTGCGACTATGCTTATCTTTATGAAGCGCGTTATATACCACTGCCTTTTCACCAGTGATCGCTTGAGCGCGCGGCTTTTTCCAAAGTTTATATTTGTATAAAAAATGGGTTAAGACAGGCGTAAGCGCCATTGTCAAAAAAAACGCGCCCGCGAAAAAGCCAAACAAATCTGCCAGATCCCTAATTGAAAGTAAAAACATTTCCATTATATTATCTCAAAATGCAAGACACAAATCTCCCGCCCGCCATCGCTATCGCTCAGGCGATTAGCGGGCAGGCAAAATGACAATGTAAAGTTAAAAATTAAATTATAATTTTAGGTTTTGGATTATCAATTAGCTTTTCCACCACTTCTTCCATTTTCATCCCCCGCGAGCCCTTGACTAAGATTATATCACCGGGCATTAGAGTTCCCAACAAAAATTGCGTCAGTTTCTCTTTGCTGTCAAAATAATAAGGCGCTTGGTAATAGCGCGCTAAATCGCCATAAGACACAAATAAGTCAACTTGTTTTTTGACCATCTTGCCGATTTTTTGATGCCACTTTTTGCTTCCTGACCCCAACTCCAACATATCCGCTAAAACTACAATTTTTCTTTTTGCCCTAATTTCTTTTTCCGCTTTTTGCAAAAAAATCAGCGCCGCTGGCACTGACACCGGATTGGCGTTGTAAGTATCGTCAATTATTTTGTAGCCCCTTGCAGACGAAATAACATTCAACCTCTGGCTGATTTTAGTTGCCATTTTAAGTCCGGCTGACACTTCTTTTCCATTCAATCTGTAATAATCAGCCACTTGACGCGCCACACCCGCCAAATCCTGAACATCAAAAAATCTTTTGGTCGCTTTGATATCATCTATCCATTCGCGCTTCAATCCTTGGCTGGGCAAAATCGCCAAACCATCTGCTGGCAAACTTTGCATCACACTCATTTTTTCTTTCATCAATTCGTCAGTATTTTTGAAAAATTCCAAATGCGCTGGACCAACGTTGGTAAGCGCGCCGATTTTGGGCGCTAATTCTTTTACAATTTCAGCCAAATCGCCTTTTTGGTCAGCGCCGACTTCCAAAACCAAAATTTTCGGATAGGCAATAATTTTTAATTGAAAAAGAAAAAATTTTAGCAGCGCCCAGAGAGATAAAAAAAGCCATTTTATCGCGCCGGGCTCTTTGGTTTTTATCTGTAAAATCGCCAGCGGAATGCCAAACTTGGTATTTAAGTTTCCATGCGACTTGCCGATCTTGCCCAACCTTTTCTCAGCAATTTTCAACACTGCGTAGACCATTTCCTTAGTCGAGGTTTTGCCAGCCGGACCAGTGATTGCAATAATTTCCGGCTTAAATCGCGCCAAAATCCCTTTTCCTAATAGCCATAAAAATTTTGTCAGTATGTTTTTCATTTGTGTTAAGTATGTTTTTCATTATGTTTAGAATACAACTTTGCGTCCCAAAAGTCAAAAAAATGCACCTGCTCGAGAGCGAATGCACCTGCTCGGGAGCACAAGATAATATAAATTATTCCAACAATTTGCCATATTCATTTGACATACTCAAACCTGTAAAGAGGTCAGTCAAAAGAGGTCAGTCAAACCTGTAAAGAGGTCAGACCTGTTTGCAGGTATGGATATGTCAAATTTTGAAAATTACAGGTTTGAAGGATAGTGTATTTTTGTGTATTTTTTTGTGTGTTTTTGGCAGGTAAATTAAAAATTGAAAGATGACACTTTTTTGTCATTGCTGTAGGTCTAATGTTGCGCGAGTAGATTCGCGAATTTAATATACCTTGAATTTCGTAATTCAAGGTTATATAGATCATTTTTTCGGTTCAATTTCCATATAGCGCAATAAAAAATCAGCCATTTCGCGAAAAACTGGACCAGCCGATCCTTCGGCAAACTCAACCGCGCTCGGCTTATCAAGTTTGACTAAAATTACAAACCGCGGATCCTCGACCGGACCAAAGCCAACAAAAGAATGTATTGATTGCTTTTCTTCATATCCACCGCCGGGTTTAGGAACTTGGGCAGTGCCGGTCTTGCCAGCCAGCGAATACCCTTCAATATACGTTCTTTTCCGATAACTATTTTCAATCACTGACTGCAACATTTTCTGCACTTTTTGCGCGCTTTCTCGAGACACCGCCTGACCAATGACTTTTTTTTCTATTTGAATTTCCTTACCGTCTGGTTTGACAATTTTATCAACAATATGCGGCAACAATAACTCGCCATTATTGGCAATCGCGCTGTAAGCATTGACAACTTGAAGCGGAGTCGCGGAAATTCCCTGCCCAAAAGTCATTGTTGCCTGATGAATATCGCGCCATTTTTTCAACGGCAGTAAAAAACCAGTGGTCTCGCCAGAAATATCCAGACCCAAAACTTTCCCCCAGCCAAATTTTGCAAAATTCTCATACATGGCCTCTTTGCCAATTTGCTCGCCCACCCAAACCATACCCACATTGTCCGAATGCTCTAAAATTTGCGTAATCGTCTCCTTGCCAAACGGCTTGTCCTGCGCCGTATGAATTTCGTACCCCTGCACTACCACCATATTTGAAAAAGTTCCTGCCTCAGTATCTGGCTCAAATTTCCCCATATCCAAACCCTTAGCCACGACAATCGGTTTAACAATTGAACCCGGCTCATAAACATAAGAGATCAGCGGATTAGTCATGCGATCCTTTCCCTCCTCTTTATCTCTTTTCGCTTCTTCGTTGAAATTATTTGGATTAAAACTTGGCGTCCCGGCCATTGCCAAAATTTTTCCGGTCTTGGGATCAAGCACAATGATTTGCCCGCTTTCCGCTCCATATTTTCCGACTGCCGCTTTTATTTTTTCTTCAGCAAAATACTGAATATTATGGTCAATTGTCAAGATTAAATTGTCTCCATCGCGCGCTTTGGTCTCTTCATCAATATTGATAAACCTACCCTTATTATCCCGTTCTGCCGTAAGCGCGCCTTTATAGCCCATCAATTGATCGTTGTAATATCCTTCCACCCCATACGCGCCTTGATCGTCGAAATTGACAAATCCCAAAATATGCGACGCTAATTCGCCTTCGGGATAATATCGCACATTTTCCGGCACCACCAAAACGCCAGCTAAATTTTCCCCTTTGATTTTACTTGCCACCCCTTCCTCAACTCTTTTTGCTAATGGCGGAATGTATAATTTATTATTATTTATTTGATCAAAAATTTCTAACTCGTTTTTTTGTAGTTCTTTACTTAAAATTTGCGCGACTTTTTGTTTATCCTTAACATTTTTTGGCACCACCCAAATCTGAAACTTTTTTGCGTTGATTGCCAAAGGATATAATCCATCTTTGGTCTGGGCAAAAATTTCTCCCCGGCTACTCGGTATTTCTTCTTGGGTATAGTATTGATTTTTCGCCTGTTTTGAATAACTTTCATGCCCCAAGACCCCCACCACAAAAATCCGATAGCCCAAAAGCGGCACGATAAGCATCATTAAAAAACGCACCCACAAAAGCCGCTTTAAATAAAAAGCCGTATTGTCTTTGAAATGTTTATTCAACATTCTTATTTAACCAAGAATGCCAGCAGGATTCTTTATTCCGTAAGAAGTCCTGTCTCCTCTACACCCTTTAACACCTCTTTGAGAGATTTTAGCCGAATTGCCTCTATTTCCAATCGACGATTTTCTTCTTTTAGTTCTTCTTTAGTAAGACGTAATTCGCGAATTTTATAGGTCTTAGTGGCGCTTTGGGTAGTTTGCGCCAGATAAAAAAGCGCGATTGACGCAAAAATTATCATTGTAATAAATTTTAATGAAAGCGGTCCAATCTTGATGGTCTTGGCAATCGTACGTTTTCTTACCCCTTGTTTAACACTGCTTGAATTGGTTAAAAGCACTTATTCCCTCCTATTTGTTTTTACATTATAGACCCCTTGCGTAATAATTTTCGCAAGAGATCTAATAAATTTTAAGGTGGCGGCAGCAGGGTAAATTGGCTAAGTACCTGCTTAAAACTTATTCGAGCAGATTAGCCAATCCCCTCCTTTTGATATTTGTTTTGGAAAATTCGCTGATTTACGTCAGCGAGGCGCGACCCTGATGGATCTATTTGTTTTTTTGCTTTTCCGCAAACTGAGTCTAAAGCTCAAAAGGCAGAAAAGGCTAAAATCGCTGCCGCCCCGGTAAACAAAATTAGATACCTAATTCTTCAAGTTGCTCGGAAATTTTTTCTTTTTCACTCTCGGTTTTTATCTTTATCGCTTCCCAAGCTTTGGTCTCCCAAATCTCAATCTTGCTATACAACCCCGCAATCACGGCTTGGGATTTTAATCCAGCGTATTTTCTAAGATATTCTGGCACCAATGCTCTGCCTTGCCGGTCAAAACTAATCTCAACCGCACCAGAAAACATAAAACGGGAAAAGGCGCGCGCTTTAGGATTTGTCATCGGAAGTTTGACTAATTTTTCTGAAATTCTTTGCCATTCTGGTTGCGTGTAAATTGTCAAACAATTATCCAATCCACGAGTAATCACAGCGCCTTTGCCCAGCGCTCTTCTGAGTCGATACGGAATGGCTATTCTGCCTTTTTGGTCAATTGAATGGGTAAATTCGCCGATAAACATAATAATATCTCAAAATTCAAAATTACAACTCAAATTTCAAATCTTAAATAGTTTTTAATTTTTAACTGTGGCTTTGACATTTGACATTTTAGATTTGAGTTTCTACTATAGTGTTTTTGCTTTTTGCTGTTTGATTTTTGATTTTTGATTTACACTTGTTTGTTTTCGCGCGCTTGGCTTTCGGGTTTAAATCACCACATTACCATCGCTTTTCCACTTTTTTATCTACTTTTCCCCACTTTTATCCACAACGATATTTTTATAATAACAACGACTAAAAAATTTGTCAAGCCCCGAAAGGTCGCCAGACCGTTTCGAGGCGCCCGCCGTCGTTCAATCTCTTGCAATATCCTGATTGCAGGAATTTACAAGTAGATTTCATTTGAATGATTTCGTAACTCAAGGTAAATAACTATTATTAATGTCCAGTAAGCCCCCAACGTCTTGAACTGCCCCCCATGGCAGAACTCCAAATCTGAGTTTTGTGGGAATACAAAAATCTCATAAACTTCCAAAATGTTCGAGGGGGAATTTCGGCAACAAACTGGTCGAAACGCCAAGCAATATAACTATCCTGATTCGGTTTAAACCGTGTGCTACTCAGCATTTCAAACAAAATTACCAAAGCGCCAATCCGATGAGCAAAACCATAGATAATCGGTGGAATCGCTAATAATACTTTCATTCCATACGATCTTGGCGCTTTTCTTAACATATCCACACCTCCTGTGGGGAAAAATTACCTCTCGCGTCGTTTTCAAATTACCATATCTAAAAGTTAATTACAACTTAGCCAACCAAAAAACCCGCCTTACAGCGAAATTTAACAAAACCATAAGATAAAAAATTTTCCGAGTTGTAATAATTTGTAATGGCGATAACTGACCATCTATCTTTTTTTGCCACTATCATACTATTCAGTATGATAGTGGCAATATGACAATCTCTGAATTTCAAAAATGCCTAAGTTGGTCGCCTTTCGACTTTGCTCAGGGCGACTCTGAGCTTATCAAAGAGTCGGAGATGGCAGGACTCGCCCACCTTCGCTCAATCTCATCGCCAAATAGATTATTATTTCTCTTGGCGATATAGATGTCGCTTTGAGCGGGTAAAAACCGCCGACCTTCCCGATTATCAGGGTGGCGAGACTTGAACTCGCGACCTCTGGCTCCCGAAGCCAACGCTCTACCAACTGAGCTACACCCTGATATTTTTTACCTACCACAACAATCAAAACACAATTTGCCTTTCATCGCGAGCAGATATTTAATTGAATGAATTAAATCAAAGAGCAACGAAGATAAATGTCAAAATCCAAATTGTTCCAAATGCCAAATGAATGCCAAAATCCTAATGACAAATAATTTGACATTTAGTCATTTTAATTTAGGATTTGATTTGACATTTGAAATTTGAGCTTTGGAATTAAAAACCCTGCCCGGTAAAATTTCTTAATTGCCTGCCCCGTAATCCGCCTCAGGCGGATGTTCGGGGTAATTTAATTTCTTCATTCTACCCAACCCGCATTCAATCTCTTGCAGAAACCTAATTATATGTTACTGCAAATAGATTTTCCGCCAGAGGCGGATCTGCCTTTGGCATGACACTTTGGCGGGCAGGCATTTTGATTTATCATTCTTGATATGTGATTTAGTTAGAATAAATATCTGTGAGCAGATGATATTTTTAATCTGTATCTTGGAATTTACATTAAAAAATCACTACGGATTTTTCACCACCTCAAAAATCCGCTTGATCTTGCGCGTTTTTTTTGTCGCTGGATCAATCTCTATCACCACGCCAGCCACTTGCGCGGGAAAATCCGCTGGTTCATTTTTAAATTTTAGACCAGTGTGAAAATGCCTGATAATTTCGTCTTTTTCAATACCAATCACACCATTGCGCGGTCCGCACATTCCTGTGTCGGAAATATATCCCGCGCCGCCAGTCAAAATCCGCTCGTCAGCGGTTTGAATATGAGTATGAGTGCCGAAAATCGCCGTCACTTTTTCTTCAAAAGCCAATCCCAACGCCACCTTCTCGCTGGTTGCCTCCGCATGAAAATCAACTAAAATTATTTCGCCTGAATGCTCGCCAACAAAATCATCTAATACCTCAAACGGACTTCGCAAATATTCAGACATATATACCAAACCCTGCAAATTCACTAACCAGACGCGCTCGCCTAATATTTTCACCTTCAAAAACCCTTTGCCCGGCACCTCATCCCTTACTGGATAATTCAAAGGTCTAATCAAGTCATCTCTTTGCCACATTTCCGGCTCTTTATTCTTTTTGAAAATATGGTTGCCTGAAGTAAAATAATCAATACCAATCTCTCGCATTTCGTCTAATGTTTTGATGGTCGCGCCGTCGCCATGCGCCAAATTTTCCGCATTGGCAATCACTGCGTCCGGCGCGTATTTTTTCTTTAACTTTGGCCAAACTTTTAGCACTGCCTGCCTGCCAACCTTTCCCACAATATCCCCCAGAAAAATAATTTTCATAATAAAATATAAAATACTTTAGTTTTAAGATTATTTTTAATATATACTAGAAATTTTTCGGCAACGAGCGCGCTGAAAATCAATTATACCTCAAGAATAGATTACTTTGAGACAATCAACAAGCGAAAAATTTTATGAACCCATTTTACTCTAATCATTCAACTTTTCGTCAAGATAATCGCTGATTTCTTTAATTTGAATTCGCTCCTGCTTCATCGTGTCCCGTTCGCGCACAGTCGCCGCGCCATCTTCCAATGAGTCAAAATCCACCGTAATGCAAAACGGCGTGCCGATTTCGTCTTGACGGCGGTAGCGGCGACCGATTGAACCGCTTTCATCATATTCGCAATAAAATTTTTTAGACAAATCCGCAAAAATGCTGCGGCTGATTTTGGCAAGTCCCGGCTTTTTTATCAGCGGAAAAATCGCCGCTTTAATCGGCGCTAACTCAGGTTTAATTTTCAAAACCCGCTCGCCTTTGGCGCGACCATCCGCGCCGTCTGACTGGCAAAAACCGCCTGCCATTACTGCCAGCGCCAACCTTTCCAAAGAACAGGTCGGCTCAATCACGAACGGCATAATCTTTTTTCCAGACGCTGAATCAAAATATTTCTGCGCCTGTCCGCTCGTTTTCTCGTGCTGTTTCAAATCAAAATCCTCACGATTGGCAATGCCGGCAATCTCGCCCCAGCCAAACGGAAATCTATACTCTATATCAGTAGTAGCGCACGAATAATGCGCCAATTCTTTTTTACTATGTTCCCTGCGCCTCAGATTTTCTTTTTTTATTCCTAAATTCAAAATAAATTTTTCCCAAGACGAAACCCATTTTTCAAATTCTTCATCCGCGGTTTTAGGGTCAACAAAATATTCTATTTCCGCAATTTCAAATTCACGCAAGCGAAAAATAAACTGACGGGCGGTAATTTCATTACGAAAACATTTACCAATTTGCGCCAGACCAAAAGGCAATTTAGCGCGCATAATATCTAAAATATACGAAAAACTGGTGAATATTCCCTGAGCGGTCTCAGGGCGAAGATAAACTTTATTATTTTCATTTTCCACTGATCCGATATAAGTTGAAAACATTAAATTAAAAGGTCTTGGCTCTGACAATTCTCCAGCGCATTCCGGGCATTTATCTGCGTCTGTTTTACCCTTTACTAATTTATCTTGACGAAATCGTTTGCGACATTTCAGACACTCTACCAATGGATCGGTAAAACCGGCTTCGTGTCCAGAAGCGCGTAAAGTTTCTAACTTAGTAATAATCGCAGTGTCAATTAGAAAAATATTTGGCTCTTGCCTAATCCAACGATTCAGAAAATTTTCCCGCAGATTATTTTTTAGCAGAGCGCCATACGGTCCAAAATTGTAAATTGCGTTTAGTCCGCCATAAATTTCATCAGACGGATAGACAAAACCCCGTCGCTTTGCCCAAGAAACAATTTGTTCCAAATTATTTTGCGGATTGCCCGGCATATTTTTTTTGTATATTGTTTGGTGTATTTTTTTGCGCCATATTAGTATCTTACCTTAAATTCAAAAAAAATCAAAATTAAAATGTTGCAAGAAACCCCTTTTCACGTTTTTCACGTTTTTCACGTTTTTCGCAACACATTGACTAATCGTCTTACGGTTACGACAACGATGCCCGTATCGGCTTTAGGTTACGTCATTCGTCAAATAATTTAGCCGTTGCCGATTGACGATTTGTCTATCTACTAATCTTCTCTCCGCGCTCTCGGGTAATCTTGAAACAATTTCATGCGGTATTGTGCCAGCCCAACGCGCCAAATCATTGACCGTAATTTCTTCTTTATCCTGCCTGCCCACCAAAATCACCTCATCCCCCTCAGCCGGCGACATTTTTTGCGACACTCGCATAGCCGACGTGATATCAATAAAAGTATAATCCATATTGATTCTGCCAACAACTTTGCATTTTTTGCCAGAAACCAAAACCTCCGCCTTTCCAGACAAAGCGCGCGAATATCCGTCCGCATAGCCCGCGCCGATAATCGCCAAGACAAAATCTTTTTTCGCCTTATAGTCGCAACCATAACTCACGCATTCGCCCTGGCTAACTCCTCTAATTTTCAATATTTTCGCCTTCCAATTCAAAACCGGCGCCAGCGCTAAGACATTTTGCTCTGCCAAGCCATAAAGCGCCAGACCCAGACGGATTAATTCAAGCCACACCTGATCATTCAAAAATACAGCGTCAGAGTTGGCAATATGACGCAAAGGAATTTCCAAATCCTTTTTTTGCAGATCAAAAAGTACCTCAGAAAAAATTTTCCATTGCTTCTCGATCGCCTCGTGATCAGCGCTATTGTAAAAATGACTATAAATCCCTTCAACAAAAAGCGAAGAATAATTTTTTGCTTTTTCAACCAATGACACCACTTTAAGCGGATCGCAGCCAAACCGATTCATTCCAGTATTTACTTTTATGTGAATAGTCGCCCGTTTGCCAAAAATCTGCGCCTTGCCAGCCAAAAATTCTAAGTCATTCTCGCTATCAATCGTGAGCCGAAAATTACCTGAAATTGCGCTGCTAAAATCATCGCGAGAGACAGGACCCAAAATCAAAATCGCGCTTTGGGGCAAAATTTTTCTTAAAACCTGCGCTTCAAAAATATCTGTCACCGCAAACCATTTACAGCCAACTCTATCGAGCGCTAAAGCGCATTTCTCCAAACCGTGCCCGTAAGCATTTGATTTAACCACTCCCATTATTGAAGTATCACTTCCCACAAAATCGCTAATTTTTTTAAAATTATCTGCCAGCGCCTGCAAATTTATTTCTAAAAAATTATCCATCGCTTAACCGTTTTACTTTTTTAACAAAGTCCTGCCCGACAAGTTTTCTCTCAGCCAAAAATTCTAAATACCCTTCCAAAATCCTATCTGTTTCCTGAATTAAATTATCCGGAATATTTTCCAATTTTTTCAAAGTAGAAATATTTTCAATCGCTATCCAACGAATTAATTTTATACAATTGTCGCTTACACCAAAACTCGATTTGTCAGCAACACTGCAATCTGAGCACAAAATTCCTCCTTGCAAAAAAGAGAAAAAGTTTTTACCCAGCGCCAACCTTTTCTGGCAAATAACGCACTCGTGCATTTCTGGTTTAAACCCCAGTTCGCTTACAAACTGCAGTTCAAAAAAAATTTTTGCCACGCTGTGATTCTGCCTGCCTAAAATTTCAATGCTATCTGACAAATGCCCCAAAACCGCTGGATGTTTTTCGCCCAAAGGCAGGAAAATCTTAACCAATTCCAAAAAATGATAAATCAAACTGGCGTTTTTAAGATCATTTTTGACTTTTGAAAAATTATTTATCACCTGCGCATCAATAATCGTATAAAATGTCTTGCCTTTATAAAAATGAAATTTAGCCAAATTCGCCAATTCCAAATGACCGTTTAACCGGGCTAAAATTTTGCGCGCCCCGCGCGCCAATGCTTGCACCAAGCCAAAGTCCTCGGTAAAAATCCAAATTAAACGGTCGCTCTCTGAAAAATCGCGACGGGCAACCACTATCCCTTTGGTTTTAATATTAGGCATAATAAATCTATCTCAAAATTCAAGTCGCAAAACATAATTATATCAAATATCAAAAATGATAAATCAAAATGACATATCAAACATTAAAAATATTTTTGCTTTTTAATATTTGTTTTTGCTTTTTGACTTTTGCTTTTTGATTTAAGTTTTTACATTTGAGTTGCCTGTCCCGTAATCCCGTCACTACGGGATGTTCGGGGTGATTTTGAGATTTGCCTGCCCCGTATTGCTCCGCCATCTGGCGGAAGTTTTCGGGGAGATTTGAATTTTGAGATTTACATTTTGCCTAAGTATTCTGCGCCTGTTGCAAATCGTCAAAAGTATTAATACCGATGGCGTCAATCCGACGCGCCACTGGGGCGGCTGGCACTTTTTCGCCTTGCGCAACAGCAATACCAACCAAATCAGTCAGATAATACTCGCCGGAAATTTTATCTTTTTTAATCTTTGACAAATTTTCGCCCAGCCAGCGAGTATCAAAAAGATAAGTGCCGACATTGCCTTGTCTAATTTTGAACTCAGTGGCAGTGGCGTTTTTTACTTCAACAACTTTTATCACATTGCTATCTCTATCTTTAATAATCCTGCCAAAATTTGAATTTTTATCGATCTGTGTTTCGGTGATAATAATTTTTGGTCTATTTTCAGCCATTGCCTGATAGAATTTATTTAACAAATTTTTAATGGTTTTTCCCCCGAAGTACGGATGGTCGCCGTTTAACACAATCGTCGGAAAAGGACTATTTTTTACATAAGAAATCGCTTTCAGGGTCGCGTGTCCGGTGCCTAACTGGCGGCGCTGCCAAGCGAATTCAACTGCCTTGGCGCTTTTTATTTTTCTCTTCTCGCTTTTAATATAATCAATCACCATTTGCCCGCGAAAGCCAACCACAAAAATTATTTTATTAATCTCTGCGATCTTTGACATTGTCTTCAATATCCGTCCAATCATCGGCTTGCCTTTCACTTCAAATAAAACTTTAGGGCGCGCCTTGACGTTTAACCGAATCCCCTTTCCCCCGGCTAAAACAATCAAATTTACTTTTTTCATATTTTTGTTATAGCACAATTTTAGGATAAAAAAAAGAGACGGCGCAGAGCCGCTGTCGAATTTTACATTTTGTAAATTTATACTTGGCAGTGCGGGCAAAAATAGGCGCTTCTTTGCCCGATTTTTTTGCGCTTGATTTTACCGGCGCATTTTCGGCATTTTTCGCCTTCCCTTGCATAAACCCCTGCCTCATCCAAATAGCCGCCTTTTGATCCGTCAACTTTACGATAATCAGACATTGAAGTTCCGCCCAATTTAACCGCTTTGCTTAAAACCCTATTGATGGACTGATAAATTTTTCGAATTTCTCGCGCAGTCAAACTGCCAGCCGCTCTCCCCGGCAAAACACCAGCGCAAAATAAAATTTCTGATGAATAAATATTACCAATGCCAGCAATTAATTTTTGATCCTGCAACAAATCCTTTATCCTGCGCCTCGGATATTTTTGAATTATACTATTTAGATTAGAAACCCCTAAAATGAGTAGTTCCCCGCTTTTCCTATCATTTTTAGTATAGGGTAATGGTTCAAAGCCCAAATCAGATAATAATGTTTTTAATTCCCCTTGATCAACAATTTTAATCCAGCCAAAAACCCGCAAGTCATTGAAAAACAAACGCGAACCATCGTCAAATTCAAAATATACCCGCGTGTATTTGTGGGGTAATTTATCTTGTCTGCGATACATCTCGTCTGGATGACCACCGACCACTTTGTTATTTGGAATTTTCTGGCTTTGCCAGATAAGCTGTCCAGTCATTTTGAGATGAATCAGCAAATATTTCCCCCTTTCCAACTCAAAAATAATATATTTGGCGCGCCGACGGACAGCGATAATTTTCTTGCCCAAAATCTCGCTTCTCTCTCCCAGAAAACTTTTTTTATTTAAAATTTTAACCGCGCTAATTTTCTTGCCCGACAATACTTTATCCAAACCACGAACAATCGTTTCCACTTCTGGCAACTCTGGCATTACTCCTCCTTGCCCAAATCCAATAGACCAGCCAAAATCAAAAATGTCGCCACAATTGTAAGCCCGGCATCGCGCCAAACAAAAATAAGCGCGCCTGCCACAATTGCCAACACCGCTTTTAAATATTTCATAATTGCTCCCTTTTTTTATGTTATACGACTGACGTAATTTTCGGCTTATCAGTTGTCCAGTTATATCACACAAACGTAAATACTATAATCGCGCCGATCGCCAACATACCAAAAATATACTTAATTTGCAATTTCTCGCGCAAAACAATTTTATCCAAAATCAAAACCAAAAACGGACTCAAGACCAAAATCATTGTCGTTGACACCACCCCTAATTTATCATACCCGACATACTGAATTATTTTGAAAAGCGCGCCGAAAAGCCCTACTCCCAACACGCCTCCCCATTGCTTCTTTGAGATATTAGAAAATTTTACTGGTTTAATCGCGGTAAACGTAATTGCCACCAAAAGCGCGCGGGAAAAATAAAGCGCGGCTGGCGACCAAACCGCTAACAAACTTTTTACCACCACTGCTTCCAGCGCAATTAAAATTACTGCCACCAGCAACCACTTATCGTACTGGCTAAAATTAAAATGCTGTTTTTTAATATGAGTTAAAATCAATACTACACTGACTGCTATTGCTGCTAATAAATGTTTCACTTCCCGTTCCTCAGGCAAAAACAAAGCCGAAGCCACAACCGTGAACAGCGGAGCGGTCATCACAATCAACTCGTAATGATCCAGTTCTTCGCGCCAAAGCGCCTGAGTATTTAGCCAATTCCACCAAACTGCCAACGTCACCATCGCGCCGAATAATAGTAAAAATTTCAGACCCGTTGCTTCAGCGGCGTCAAGATACCCAAACCAGTAAAGGGATAAAGCGCTGAACCCTGCCAGCGACCAGAAGATTAAAGTATTAAAATAGTTGCAGGTTAATTTTTGTTTTGCCAATGTCCATTTACTGATTATTACTGCGGAAATATCTGCCGCCACTGCTAAAAAAATTAAATAAAACATATATTAAATTCTCGGGAAAAGCGCCACTGGTTTTAAGGTTTTCAACTGCCTTAAAATCTCTTGATTAGTTTGCGGCAAAAATGGTTCTAATTCTATGGCAATTTCGTAAATACCATTATTCAATTTTTGCAGTTCAATATTTTTGCCCTTTTCCCAAAGCCGATTTTGCGAAATAAAATTATTCCAATATCTTACAGAATCCCAAATTTCACTTAATTTTTTATTTTTAATTTGAATTTTTGATTTTTGTCCCGAACTTGTTTCGGGGATTTTTAATTTCGCGAAAAGCGGTATACTTCTCTGAATTAAATTGCCCAATTCATTTGCCAATAATCCATTATAAATCTCCTCAAACCGTTTTTGCGACCAGTCGCCATCGCCAAATTCTGACAATTCTTTCAACAAATAAAAACGCACGCTATCTGTACCGTATTTTTCAATATATTCTAACGGATCTATCACATTGCCTAACGTCTTGGACATTTTTTGACCGATTGACTGAATAAACCCGTGCACGCGAATCTCGTCAGGCAGTCGCAAGCCGGCTGACATTAACATTCCCAGCCAAATTAAGCCGTGAAAACGCAAAATATCCTTTCCGATAAAATGAATAATTCTATCAAAACTCTGCCATTTTTTTGTTATCTGGCTAAAATTTTCTTGCTTCAAACCTAACCCTGAAATATAATTAATCAGCGCGTCGCACCAGACATAGATCGTCTGATAATTGCGAATTGATAATTGCGAATTGATAATTTTTTCTTTTTCTTTTTTCCTTTTTCTATCGGTGCCATCAGGCACCGACACGCCCCATGGTAGTTTATCGCTCGAACGGGAGAAAGAAATGTCCTCCGCATCTTTAACAAGATTTAAGAGTTCGTTTTTCCGACTTTGGGGATATATTCTAATTTCGTCTTTTTCTATCGCCTTAAATATCCGATCTTTATATTTTTCTAATCGAAAAAAATAATTTACCTCTTTAATCTTTTCTGGCGCTTTTTTATGATACGGACATTTTCCGTTTTGCAAATCGCGTTTTAAGACAAAGGCTTCGCAATCCACACAATATAGTCCTTCGTATGCTTTTAAGTATATATCTTTTGATTTTTCCAGCAATTTCCAAAACTCTTGGGCAATTTTTTTATGATAAGCGCTTGAAGTACGGATAAAATTATCTTGCGAGATATTTAATTTTTTAGTCAAGGCAAAAAACAAGGCGCTGTTTTGATCAACAAAATCTTGCGTCTTGATATTTTCTTTTTGCGCCGCGTCCTGAATTTTCTGACCATTTTCATCAGTGCCAGTCAAGAAAAACACTTGGTTTGTCTGGCGCAGTTGGCGCGCCAAAACATCAGCCAGCACCAACTCCCATGCGTGCCCAATATGGGGCTTAGCATTAGCATAAGCAATTGAGGTAGTAATCAAAATATTTTTCTTCATAGAGACCTCTTGCGTAATAATTTTCGCAACGAAATTTTCAGATTTTGAGCGAGGCAAAGCAAAAATTTTGAGACATATACAGAGTATCTGTTGAAAAATTTTTGCAAAGCCGCAGCCAAAAATATGGAAATTGCAGTAGAAAGATTATTGCGCGAGAGGTCTATAGAACAATCATAGCAAAAAACCAACCTAAAATCAAAACAAACTTTTTTGGGCGGATTTTTCCCGATCCCCGTCTTTGAAAACTTTCACTTTTCCAAACTCGCCGTCATAGCCCGGATCAATAAAAATATCGCCTTTCCGAACCCGCATAATCCCTTCAATAATCCGCTCGTTTGTCTGATTTTTCAAATCGCTCGGGCTTACATCTTCTAAAATTGCCAACTCTGAACCGAATTCCCGAATCAATCTCGTATATTCGTTTTTGACTGTCAAAGTATTTTCGCCCACCCGAAAACTTTCAGCGATAATTTGCGACAATTGAACCAAGGACTTATAAGACGCTGGATTTTCGGGTTTTCCCCCCACCGGACGATCCGCCAGTTCATCAACCCGATAAATCACCCCCAGAGTCATTGGTCTGCCACACTTTGGACACAAATTTTCATCTGCAACTTTTGATTTTTGTCCCGAATTTGTTTCGGGATTGATTTTTGATTTATTTTTATGGTCGGTCTTGTATCCGCAGGCGCGGTGCCCGGACCAATGGTATTTTCCTTCCTCCGGATAAAATTCTATCGTATAGGCAAAATGCGAGTTATTCTCATTAAAACCGTGTTCACGAAAATTAGCGCTCCCCTCTTTTAACATTTTTCTTAACAAATCATAAGTAAGCGCTTCGCCTTTTTTCAGATAAAATATATTCGCTTCGCGCGCAATATTGCCCAACGAATGCCCATCGCCGTTTGACACTAACGCAAAATTATCCAAGTCGGACACGCGCCAATTCATCGCTGGATCTGACGAAAGTCCGGTTTCCACCGCCAAAATTCTTGATGTTAAGTCGCGAAAACATTCTTTAATACTGTCATAACCGGATTTTGACCCAAGCACAGAAAACCAAGGCGTCCAAATATGCGCCGGTATTATAATCGCGCGTTGGTCGCATTCCAGCGCGATTTTTGCCAAATTGTAGGCGGAAATTCCCAAAATCGGTCGCCCGTCAGAATATAAATTCCCGATATTGGTTAATCGCTCGTTAAATTTTTCCACTGCCGCAAAATTAGGCATTAAAAACACCAAATGGATTCTGCGCACTTTGCCAAATTCAGCATAAATGCAAGAAATCTCAGTAGATAAAACAAATTTTATCTCGTCGCTCTCACCCTTTAATTGGTAAAGTCCGCTACCCGCCTCGGCTAAATTTTTTTTGAGTGCTGAAAACCAAAACGGATGGGTAAAATCCGCTGTGCCCAATAAATTTACACCTTTGTATTTGGCCCACAACCGCAAATTTTCCAATGTCATTTCGGCTGAAGTGGCGCGGGAAAATTTAGAGTGAAAATGTAAATCAGCCACTATTTTTTGCATAAAATCATTATGACATAAATACTATTCCTAATCAAACACGCATATTATCTCAAATTATCGCGTATTACCCTAGAATTTTTTTACCACAAACCAAAAAGTTAATAAAATTATTTTAGAATCAAACCAAATTGATTTTTTACAAATATACTCCAAATCATAAAAAAGTTTCTTTTCTGGCTCAAAAGAAGTGGCGCGATGAATCTGCGCCCAGCCAGTAATGCCGGGCTTAACTGCCAGACGGTTTTGCCAATTTTTAACTTCGCTGGAAAATTGCCGATGAAAATACGGCACTTCCGGCCGCGGACCGACAAAATTCATCTCCCCCTTAAGAATATTAAAAAGTTGCGGCAGTTCATCAAGATAGGTAAAACGCAAAAATTTTCCCAATTTGGTAATGCTTGGGTCATCGCCTCGTACTAATTGCGGACCGTTTTTCTCCGCATCTTTTTTCATGGTGCGAAATTTGTAAAAAGTAAATACCTTGCCATTTTTTCCCACTCGCTGGCTGGTAAAAAATATCGGTCCAACTGATGTAATTTTAATCAAAATCGACACTAACACCAAAATTGGCAGAAGCAAAATTAGACAAAACAGAACAAAAATAAAGGGTATTAAACCGCAGGGCAAGCCCTGCAGCCATAAGGAATTCCCCCGCCAAGGCGGGGGGGTACTAACCCTTTTTTTGTCAACTTCGCTCGGACGCTGTGTACGAGAATACTCGTCCACGCGCTCCTCGCTCGTTGAAATAAATCTGCCTATCCTAAACATTAAAACCTCTTTTCATGGCACAACTTCGGCGGATAAAACAGCGAAACGAAAATAAATTGATGGCATTTAATCGCCGCGCCTTTTTTACCTTACTGAATAAAATTAAGCGCCATAAAATTTTTGCTGCCCACACTATTAGCATCACCAAACGATATAATTCTGCCCGCTGCCTGCCAAAATGTTTGTCAAAAAAATAATACATTGATTTGTGCGCTTCCAAAAAAATCAATTCCGCTGGCACTGTCCGGGAGCTTTTTCCGCCATAATGAATAACTTTGATGGCCGGATAAAACCACACCTCCCGATGATGTTTTTCTAACCGCAAACACAAATCAACATCTTCGCCATA
This sequence comes from Candidatus Berkelbacteria bacterium Licking1014_7, assembly GCA_007376535.1. Lineage (GTDB taxonomy): Bacteria > Patescibacteriota > UBA1384 > GWA2-35-9 > CG2-30-39-44 > VMGK01. The sequence goes on from VMGK01000008.1 coordinate 34,976, forward strand.
TAAAAAAAATTCTCTGTCCCAGCCGCCAATTAAATTAAAAACCGTTCGTTTGATCAATAAATTTCCGCCAGAAACCGACGGCGCCTTTTTGATTAAATGTTTTTGTTTATAATTCAAATGATAACGATTGTATAAACGACTTTTCTTAAATTTTCTAGCCAAGCCGATTTCTTCGCAAAATTCATACCAAACTGTTGGATGCTCGCGTCCGCCCCAAAAAAATTTTTCATCCGAGGAAATTGCCAGAGGCGCAACCGCGCCAAAACCAGCTTTTTTGTCAAAATATTTAATCATTTGGTAAATACTTTCTGTAAGCGCAACATCAGGATTGATGAAAAAAATATATTTGCCCCGAGCTTTTCTGGCTCCCTGATTGTTGGCGCGCGAAAAACCAAAATTTTCTTGATTTTCAATTAATTTTACTTGAGAAAACTTGGTTTTTATCAATTCAACAATCTTGTCTGACGAATTATTATCCACCACAATAATTTCGTAGTCAAAATCAACGCAATGTTTAATAATTGATTGTAAACATAGCCCGATATATTTTTGAGAATTAAACGCAACAATAATAATAGATACTAATGGCATATTTGGTTATGATTTTTTTCAAAAAGTATATGCAGTCCCCTTTTACTGCTGGCAACGTTTTTGTGGGTTGGTGAAATAATACTCCGATCAAAATCCGATATATATTTACGCCAACTGGAAAATAAATTTAAAATTTTTCCATAAAAAATACTTTTATTCAAATATACTTGTTCCGGATTTGGCTCTATCGCCACCCATTTAATTTTGAAACCATTGCTTCGCAAGGTCTTAAACATTTGCCGGCGCGCATTATTAGTCACTAAATGAGGATGTGTCTCTATAACAATTTTCAGCTTTTTTTGTTTCAAAATTCGCTCCATTCCATGAATAATTTCAATTTCGTATCCTTCAACATCCATTCTGATGATATCTGGCATTTTTTTACCTTTTATAAAACTGTCCAAGGCGCGCATTCTTACTGATTGTTTTTTGATCAACTTAAAATCTTTGCTTAAATTTTGTTTTACATTAGACCAATTTCTTTTTTGAGAAATATTTATCTCTCCATTTTTATTCTTATCGCCTAGGGCTAATTGAAAACTTCTGACATTGTTCAATTTGTTGTAATTGATATTTTTTTGCAAAAATAAAAAATTCTCTTTGACCGGCTCTATGGCGTAAATGGTTCCGGTTTGCCCGACCAATTTTGCCTCCTGCAAAACATAATATCCTAAATTGGCGCCAATATCTATCACCGTGTCGCCTGATTTTATCTCTTGCTCTAATCGCTTAGTCAAAAACGGCTCGCGAACACCTTTTAACATCCATAAATCGCGCGAAAATCCCAAATCTTTGGTATTTACCCACAACCAGCCAGACCTTGTTTTAACTTTGATGTCTTTTTTTATCACACCTAACAGTTGCCATTTTATTGCAACAGTAAGCAAAGCGCTTTTGATAATTGCCACTTTAATCAATTTCAAAAAAATATTCATAAAAAGGACTTTTTAATTTGGTTTTCAACGATTTCTTTCGTATACCCTTTTTTAAGAAAAGCCCGGGCGTTTTTTGACAATTTTTTTCGTTTTTCTGCATTGCGTAATAATTCTAGGGTTTTTTGAGCAAATTGCAAAGGAGTATCCGCAATCAATAATTCTCTGCCGTCTTTAACTCCCGCCAATCCGCGTGCCACTTTTTTGGTCGCAACCACCGCTGCCCCAAAAGAAAACGATTCTAAAACTTTGGTCTGCACGCCCTGCGCGATTGGCAGCGGAACAACCGCGACACTGGCTGGCTGATAATATCGGCTAACCCTTTCTACTTCTCCGGTAATAATGACATTTTTTGACGTTAATTTTTGGATTGACTGGGCTGGTTTTCGTCCCACAATATAAAACTTTACCTTGGGAATTTCTTTTTGAATATAAGGTAAGACCTTTTTGCAAAACCAGATTACTCCAACAATATTGGGAAAATATTTCATCGTTCCAACGAATATACAGATTGCTGCGTCCCGCATTCGCGGGACTCGCAAAGGCGCATTTCTCTTACTTCCCCTTTTACTTCCCCTTTTACTTACCAGATTGGCGTAAATCGAAACCACCCGGGTTTTTTGTTGATATTCTTCTGGGACTAATTCTTTTTCTTTTGGGGTTGACACGATTATCCGGTAAAATCGGGAAAAAGCCAAATTTTGAAAATCCTCCATTTTTTTTACTTCCCGTTTCAGCCAAAACGCGCGCCAGCGACCAACATAAGGAATATATTGATTATAACGATTGGAATCAATATCGCATATATCAAAAATTACTTTGGTTGTTATTTTTTTATCCAGCAGGTATTGAGACGTCACTAAACTATGGCAAAAAATAAAATCATATCTTTTTTTCCGAGTCGTTTCAAAAATAACGCGCTTAAATTTTCTGGAATAAAAATACGTCACAATTGAGGGAATCTTAGGCGAAAAAAGAGCCCGGAAAAAATTTACTTTTGAAATTATAGGATTTGTATAAACCGCTTGAGAATGGGGAAATTTTAATTTCATTTTGAGAAAATTTCGGTATTCATATTGATTTTCACACAAAACCAATATGTCTAAATTGTGTTTCCCGTTAAAAAATTCCAAAAACTGGTTGGCACGAATTTTGTCTCCTTGATTTTGAGGATAAGGCGGTCGGTTGGAAATAAATAAAATTTTATGTCTTTTGATCATAAAAATTTTAGAAAAATTAATTTTAATCAAATAATTTTAATATTGCCGGCATTGCTTGGCGACTAGAAAACTGTCTAACAAATTTATAGGTGGACTCTGGCATTTCTTTTGACGCAACTAACTCCTCTATTTTTTGAACAACTTTTTCGATTGACTCTCTTTTGAAATCAAATAAAAAACCATTTTTATTGTCAATAATTAACTCTTTTAACTCAGGCGAAAATAAAGCCACCACAGGAACTTTGCACGCCATTGCCTCAAGCATAGACAACGACATCCCTTCAAATAACGAACAGGACAAAAAAATATCGCTGGCTTGATAAAACTTGGCTAAGTCATTCTGACTCATCCAAGGGAAAAAAATAACTTTCTTTTCCAAATTAAATTTTTTGGTCAGATTTTTCAATTTATTTTCCCTCTCACCAGAACCAATAATTAAAAATACCGATGCGGAATTTTTTTGATTATACTTGGCAAAAATTTTCAAACTCAAACAAATTTGCTTGGAAAGCGCCAAACGACCAGTGTAAATAAATATTACCTTTCCCGAAAAACCGATTGCCTTTTTAACCCTTAGTTTATTTCTGGGAAAAAAAGTATTTTTTTGATAAAAATTGGGTGTGTAAATAAATTTTTTCCTATAAGACCGGTAATGTTTGTGATAATAATTTAAATCCGGTAAATTAAGCAAAAAAATCTTGTCACATAAAGACACGGCCATTCTTTCCGCAATTTTAACCAGCCAGGATTTTAGCGCGTTTTTTCTAAAAGGAAAAGTATGCGATCCTCTTCGACCATGGATGGTCAAAAAAATTTTCGGTCGGTTTTTCAACCATAATAAAGTTGACGCATAATATATCTGATGAAACCAAACCGCGTCAAGACCCAAAAATTTTTTCCTTTTTTTAAGCAAATCAAAAAAAAATTGAAACGAAATCGGCAGTAAGCCAAAAACTTTTTTGCGATATTTTAATTGGCAAGTCGCGCCTCTCCCATTACAACCAAAATAAGAAAATTGATAAAATTTTGATTTATTATCCAAAAAATTTTTAATATATAAACCCACGCTTGATACATGCTTTTGACTTAAATCCTCCCAATGGAAAATCGCAATTTTTTTCATATTACATATTATAATATAAAATACGACTTATGCCCACCTTCCCTATAAAAACATTTTCGCCGGCTAATTGACTTCGAGCGCCATCTATCCCGCGGAGAAGCAATTAGACAAGAAAATGGAATTATGGCGTGGGTCGTATAAAACTATAATTTCACCCGAGAACGTTTGGCGATCACTAACATTTTTCCCAAAATCCTTGATAAAGACGCCAATATCGCCAACAAAAACCAAAATGTCTTTTCATACTGAGTTGACAAAAAAAGCGAACCAAACAAAAACGCCCACATCGAAATCTCAAGCGCCTCAGAAATGTAAAAAAGCTCGTGATCGCGCAGAATTTTAAACCAATGACTACACCACCTCAACCGCCAAATTGCCAAACCAATCAAAATCATAAAAATTGACAATCCGATAATCCCGGTTTCCGCTGCTAACTCTAAATAGGTATTATGCGTTACCTGAGAAAGCGCCACCCGGGTATCCGGGGTTTCGATCTTAAAATTTCCCAACCCAACGCCAATAATCGGATTTTGGAAAAAAAGTTGCAGGGCTAATTTTGAATAAAAAATCCGATTATCTATGGAATCATCGCTCAGTCGTTTTTCCGCAGTGGCCAATCCGGGAATCGTCAAAATTCTCTGCCGGTAATTACTCGAAGCAAATATTACGACCACCAGCAAAAATATTAGCAGACCGAGGCGTAAAAAATGTTTTCCTTGCTTGAAAAAAATCAAAAACAGCACCAAACCTAAACCCAGAAAACCACCGCGTGAATAGGTTAAAACCACAAATCCAACAAACAACAAAGAAGAACATAACAGAAAAAATTTCACGATTTTATTTTTAAAGATAAAAAATAAATAAAACGACAAGGGAATTAAAACTGTTAAATAGAGCGCCAAATAATTCGGGTCGCCGGAAAAACCGGTCGGGCGAAATAAAGTTTGAAGATTAATAATTGATAAATTGAGAACTTCATTCTTGTACTTTAAATAATCAGCGATTCCGTAGGTTACATCTGCCCAGCCGGCAATTACCATAATCAATAAAATCGTTTTAATTTGTTTAATATTTTTTACAAAATATATGATTGAAACAAAAGTCAAAACAATCGAAGCCATTCTGCGCAAAAGATAATAGTTCGAATCAAAATAAGAAAATAAAAAACTTATTCCCAGCCAAGCGCAAAATAATACCACCAAAACGATTATCCAATTTTTTAGATCTGGCATCTCCTTACTGGTATAGATTTTTATCAGCAAACCAACTCCCAGCGCCACACTTACAATTTCCCCGGGAGAAAAATATAGTCCTAAAAAATTCGTCTGATAAGTCATTACTGCCACTGAAAAATACACCCCGAGCAAAGGGCGGGCAACAATAATCAAAAAAATACTTACTGCAATAATCCAATAAAGTACTTGCAACCACATAACATTAAATCAAATAGCAAAGAGTAAAAAGCAAAAACAAATATTAAAATGTAAAAATATTTTTAATTTTTGATATGTCCCGTCGTCGTTCAATCTCTTGCAGAAACCTAATTATATGTTACTGCAAACCCGCCATCGCTATCGCTCAGGCGATTAGCAGGCGGGGGAATAATCACCTATTTTTGCAAGAGATTGAATGCAGGCGGGGAAGAATGAAAAACTTCAATCAATTTTCAATTTTCAATTTCCAAACGAAAAATTGTTGCGGAAGAAGTCTAATCACAACCTCTAATCACAACAATTATACCCCGCCTATTTGGCTTTTACAAGCACTTTATCAATCAATCCATATTTTATCGCCTCAATCGGAGTCATAAAAAAATCCCGGTCTGTATCGCGCTCAATTTTATCAATTTTCTGCCCAGTGTGGTTGGCTAAAATCCGGTTGGCCAATTTTTTAATCCTAAGCATCTCGCGCGTCTGAATTTCCACATCAGTCGCCTGCCCCTCTGTCCCGCCCATCACTTGATGAATTAAAATTCTGGAATTAGGTAAAGCAAAACGTTTGCCGGGCGCGCCGGCTGAGAGTAAAATCGCGGCGGCAGACGCCGCTTGACCGATACAAATTGTTGACACATCGGGCTTAATATATTGCATTGTGTCATAAATCGCCATTCCCGCCACCACCACGCCGCCCGGAGAATTAATATACATCTGGATATCTTTCTCTGGATTTTCCGCTTCTAAAAACAAAAGTTGCGCCATCACCAAATTCGCCACCTGATCGTCAATCGGGGTGCCAATAAAAATAATTCTATCTTTCAAAAGACGAGAATAAATATCATACGCCCGCTCGCCAAACTGCGTTTTTTCCAACACTATCGGAACAAACAATTGGTTAGTTATGTGAGAAATTTTTGAATTTTGATTTGTCATTTTGCTTTTTAATTTTTGATATTTTATTTAGTTTTTGTTGCGATCGCAATTAAATGTCTCACCGCCTTTTTGATCGCCTCTTTATCCGCGCTCTCCCAACCTTCCCGTTTAATCACCTCGCCCAGAAGCAATCCAATCTCAATATTTTTTTTGGCTTGGGGCGATAAATCTTTCCTAAATTCCTCTGACGTTTTTTTAATCATCGGCAAATATTTCTCCAAAGTAAGCCCCTGACGGGACAAATTACGCGAGATATTATCTACCTGCCGATTAACTTCTTCTTGGATTAAGGCATCGGGAATTTTTACCTTCAACAATTTCAGCGCCTGTTCCAAGACATTGACTTCAAGCGCGCGCTCCGCTTGTTGTTTTTTTTCCAATTCAACACTTTTTTTAATCGCTTCTTTTAAGTCAGATAACTTATTATGCCCAAAATTTCCGGCAAAACTATCATTTAAGTCCGCTAATTCAATTTCTTTCACCTGCAAAACCTTTACTTCAAAATAGACAATTTTGCCAGCCAACATTTTGTCAGAAAAATTTTTTGGCAACTCAAGTGCAAAATGCTTGCTCTCATCTTTTTTCAAACCAATAATATTGTTTTCAAACCCGTCAATAAAAGCGCCTTCTCCCAGAATAAAAGGATAATGCGGGCTGGTGAGCTTTTCCTGCGTCACATTATCAATTTTACCAGTAAAATCAATCTCCACAAAATCGCCTTTTTTGCAGGGGCGGAGAGTATCAGTCATTTTGGCTTTTTGATTTTGGAGTTTTTCCAAGACCTTTTGGACATCTTGCTCGTTTACAGAAATATCCATTTTTTTATCCGATTTGACTTTAATTTTTGTATAATCACCCAAAATTACTTTTGGCTTTTCAATAATCTCGCTTTCAAATTCTAAAATATCGGTTTTGGAATTATCTAACGGATTAAAAGTCCATTTTTTTAAATTTATTTTTGGCTGAATAACCGGCGCTAATTTTTCCTGCTCAATCGCTTTGCCCAAACTACCCCTCAACGCCATATCTAAAACATCTTGGCTAATACGCGCCAAACCCACTTCTTCAATAATCAATCTTTGGGGCGCTTTGCCCGGACGAAAGCCCTTTATTTCCACCTCAGGCGCGACGCGCTCGTAGACCTTTTGAAAATAGCCGGTCAAGTCCTTTGCCTCAACCAATACGGTAAGCAGTTTGTGCGCCTCTTTTTGTTGGGTAATTTTTATTTTCATATATTGAACCCATTGCAAATCTCTCCAATCTACTACAATATGCCACATTTGGCTACAAAATACTCATCGTTCGTCATCGTCCGCCTTGGCGGATGCTTCCTCACCGCCCGACGGGCGGGAATTTCTGGACTAGTGTTACGAGATTACGAGTGTCTTAAAGAATTTTAACAGTATTGAAACAACAAAAAAAACCGCTGGCACACGAATTTGCCAACGGCATTACGAGGGATATGAAACAAAAAGTGGAGATTGAGAATCGTATCCGCTTTTTTTGCACCTATCTTCTCGAACAAAACCTAGCCATCTTTGAACATGAGAATTCTCGGTCTTAGGTTTTTTGGTCAGAAGATTGGTCGGAGACAATGTCTTTTTTTGTTTCCTCTTATCCATTTTTCGCACCTCCGGCGCATTTTGTTTCTTTTGGTTTAGCAGTGAATAATCCAGCAATTACAAAAAGAAAAATCACAACGCAAATCCCTGCCAATACATAAAGATATTCCAAAATACCAATAACCATATCGGTAAACGAAAGCGATCGCTTCACCACGCACCTCCTGCTGGTCTATAATCTTAAATTAATTTTAGCATTGGGAAAACAGATTGCCAGAAACATTTGCAAAAACATAAACAAATAGATCTCAGCAATATCAACAATGCAACCCATCTCTCTCCTCCTTAACTAATTGAATCTAATACTCTATTCCATCTCTTTATAACTACGGAGGCATAGCACGTCAAAAAGAACACCCAAACATAACATGAAAAAACTTCCTATAATATCAATGGTTTCAACCAAACCCGCAAACAATCGCTTCATTTTACGCCTCCTTGTCTTTGTCAGATAATCAAGCCCTGATCATCCAGCCCCGTCGATCGCGCTTGGCGCAACTCAGCGTTGACAAATACCTTCTGGGATTTTTCAAAAAAATAATCGTGGCATAGCGGGCTTTGGCTTTTGACTGCCAAAACTCATCTGGCATTGCCAAATCCTCGCCGTATTCTCGGCGCAACTTTCCCAGTTTCTCGCCGTCCAAATTTTCAAAATACAAAACATTGTCTGCCTCGACCTGCCCGAAGATTTTTCCTCCAGACGGTTTAAGTAAAATTATGTCGCCCTTTTTAACTTTTGCATACGGCGCGAGACGGGCAATTGAAAACCTTCCCTCAATTTTCTTTTTGCCGGATAAAATATTCTCAATCGCATCTCCGACAAAAACTCCAATATGCATTGTCGGTTTTTCCATAATGTTTGTTTGAAGTATAACTAAAAAACGACTGATTGTCAAAAAAAAGGATCCGGGCAAAATGAATTATGAATTATGAATAAATCAAAAAGCAAAAGTCAAAAAGCAAAAACAAATATTAAAAAGCAAAAATATTTTTAATGTTTGATATGTCCCGCCGTCGTTCAATCTCTTTGAGACGCGCCGCCTGCCAAAGAAACATAGGAAAATTTATCGGCTAATTTGAATTTGTCAATCACCGCCACTGTATCTCCGCCTGCCGCCACAGAAAACGCTTTGGTCTCAGTGATACATCTTGCGATCGCTTCAGAACCAATTTCAAATCCTTGCTCTTCGGTTTTGCCTAAATTGCCATTCCAAAAAATTGTCCTGGCTTTTTTTATCTCTGCCTGGAAAATTTTAATCGTTTTTTTATCAATATCCCACACTTCGCCTTGATTATTTTTAACTCCCCCCAAAGCCAAAACAACTTTATTATCGCCTAAAATTTCCGCGTCTTTCTGCGCTTCAAGCGCGGTCTTGCCGCCCACCAAGACATTATCCGCAATTTTTGCCAGCGCTAAAATCGCCGGTTTTTTGTCTTCAATTTTTGCTCCGCCAATAATTACCACAAACGGTCTATTTTTTTGTCTAAGCAATTTTGATAAATTTTCAAATTCTTTTTGAAACTGCAAACCGGCGCAAGATGGTAAAATTTTTGCGATCGCAACTGTGCTCATATGCGCCCGATGCGAAACCGAAAATGCATCATTGACAAACGCCTTGCAAAATCCAGCATAACGGTTAGCCAGCACAGACGAATTTTTTTCCTCGCGCGGATCAAAGCGTATATTATCCAGCACGGTAAATTTTTCTCTAGAATACTGAGGATAAATTTTGGCAAAATGATTTTTCAAAGAAAAAGTGCGCAATTTTTCATCGCGCCCTTGGGGACGACCCAAATGCGTCATTATGTAAATGCGGCGCGCTTGGCGCTCCAAAAGATTGTCAAAAGTCGCAAAATTAGCCCGCATACGGGAATCGTCTAAAATTTTATAGCCATTGATGTCGCCTTGAGGCGGATCAATCGGCACATTCCAATCCACCCGCGCCAAAACCCGATTCTTAAAAATATCTTGCTGAATATCGTCTAAGATTTTCAGATTCATATTATTTCTTTTTAGCCAACAACACTAATAAAAGACCGATAACAACAATCAACCCAACTGCAATGTAAAACATAAATAATACCTCATTCATTTTTTTAAATTATTTGTAGTATAACCAGCTGAAATTAATCCAGCCAAAAAACACATTATGGAAAATATTACCCCGACCCACAACACCTCTTTGTCGCTATTTGATAATATCTCTGATTTCCCAACATCAAATAACTTTATTAATATCGACCCGACCGTGAGATGAGATAAAGTAAAAAAATATGACGAAACTTTATCTAATTGCCGATTATTAAAATCAATTTTAAATTTTGCATTATATTTTTGCTTTATCATTTTTGAATTTTACTTTATTCATGCATTTCTCAAAATTTCCAAAAACTCTTTGGGATCTAAACTGGCAGAACCAACCAACGCTCCGCCAATACTATCCTGCACCGTGAACTCGCGAATATTTTTACTATCAACCGAACCGCCGTATAAAATTTTTGTAGCGGGAAATTCTTTTGAGAGCGCCCGGGCAACTTTGCCGGCATATCCGCCTGTGGCTGGCTGAGCGTTTGGGTTGGAACTAATCGCCCAAACCGGTTCATAGCACAAAATCACGGCTCGCCTTTGAGGCGCTGCCAAATCCTTCAAAATTTGCTTGGCAATATTTATTACTTCAAAAATGCTATTGTCGCTTTTGACATTTTCACCCACGCACGCAATCGGGGTGATTTGATTTTTCAAAAGCAAATTAACTTTGGCGCGGGTTTGCTCTGGCGATTCGCCAAAATGCGCCACTTGCTCGCTATGCCCAACAATGCAATATTCCACTAAATTTTTAAGCATCTGGGCTGACACTTCACCGGTAAAAGCGCCTTTTTCCTCATTAGAAACATTTTGCGCGCCCAACGCCAATTGCCTCACTGAATGGGTTTTGGCAATTTCCGCCAAAGGCGCCAGCCAAACATAAGACGGGCAAATCACCGCTTTAATATCATCAATATTCTCCAGACCGTTTTTAATCATCTCAAAATCAAGCACTGCGTCAGCGATTGTCTTATTCATTTTCCAATTAGCCACAATCAAAGGATGCTGATCCATTTTTGGTTTAACACGACTGAGGCACTTTTAACAATTTTCGGGATAATTGACTTCGAAGCCATCCACAGCCGAGCGGGCACGGTGGTCGCCGCGGCGACCGAGCGAGGCGAGGACGAGCGAGGAGCCGTGCTGATCGGTCTTTATAATTTTGCCCTAATGATCTATGATTTCACTAACTTTCAAAACTACCGTTCATTCCCAAGTTGATACAACGAACGCCCCGAAGCAGAAAACCCACTATCGCAACCCACATGATGATGTCCATTATTACCATTTCCTGATACCTCCTTCACGGCATCTCAGATTTCTACGCGCACAATTTGCAAGTTCTCGATAATGACCAATTCTTAAAAACCAAAAGTTTTGCATTTCTTCCCAGATCATCTTATCGTCTTATTGATACTTGGTACTTCATTCTGTAAGCAAGAGCGGACTCAATCCAAGACAGTCGCTCTTTCATCTGATCCATCTTCCAGCCGACTACAATTAATTGCTGATATTTGATCCGATTCAGTTCGGAAACGGACCTCCGATATTCTCGAATCAATTCTCGATTAGTCATATCCAGATACATCTGGGGAAGATCGTATTCTCTCATCTCTCCTCACCTCCCTGCGATAGAATACGGTCCAACATAGTAGCCATGGCAATAGTAGAAGATTATCTTCTTCTTTTTATCATATTTGTCAGAATTTCTTCCGGATTTATGTCAAAATCCTGCGACAACGGTTTACCATTTTGTGAGATACAGATTTGTTCGTCAGACGATTTAGGAACAAGCATCAGAAGATATTCTCGTCCAGTCATTCTCTCGAACGAACAAAGCGCAGTGTTCAGATTAATTAAAGCCGATTCGCATGCTGGATCAATGTGCCATATTCCCATTTTGCTTCCTCCTTGTTCATGAGCGAATACATTTTTACTCTACCAAAAAAAATGCCCTGCGTCAAGGGCAATGTCAGCGCAATCTCTCTATCATTCATTCTCTCTATCATTGCGAGCGAAGCGCGGCAATCTCTCCTTCACTTTTCTCCTTTTCTCGTTTTTCGCACGCATTAACTAATCGTCTCACGGTTACGGCAACGATGCCCGTATCGGCTTTAGGTTACGTTATTCGTCTTTAGCCGTTGCCTTGAGACGATTGACGATACGGGCTACGTAACCGACAAACGACTGACGGTCATCAAAACGGGCTGCGTAGCCGTTACCAATTGACGATTTTTGGTCTAATTATCGCTCCTCGTAATGACCTCCTCGCAATGACTTCTGTTAAAAATATTCTTAAATCTGTTGCCTACTCACTGCCGGGCGCGGGATTCTCCGGCGGAGCAGGGGGAGTGGCGTCGTCTTCCGGAGTGGCGGCTGGCGCGGGTGTTTGCCCGCCTAATACCTGATCCTTGCCTGGAGTTGGGGCTAACGGTGTCTGAGGAGCGCCTGCCTCTGGCGCTGGCGCGCCACTATCAGTAACATCTGGCGCTGAATCATCTGGCGCTGGCATTGCCGGAGGAGGGGTCTGAGGAGCCAGTGGCTGTTCTGGCGCCTCATCTGGCGCTGGTGATGTTGAACTTGGAATAACTGGCTCTTCTGCCGCTGGCACAGAAGTTGCGTCAGTCGCATCCTGCGCCGCCGCGCCGCTATCAGAATTATTTTGATTTTGACCTGTGTCGTCAGTCGTCGACGACGTTTGACTATCCCCTTGTGTTGTTTGATCGTCCATTTTTTCCTCCGCTTCTGGGTGGCGCTCCCAAACCCTCCTTCGCACTTACCGTGAAACCTATTGCATAGTGTACTCACGGTGCGTGCTTCGGTAGGGCGCAGCAGGAAGCCAGCCCAGAAAGTCCGCCAAAGTGAAATCTAATTTGAGAAGACCGGCCCGGCGGCAATGAAATCTATGTGCAGTAACATATAATTAGGTTTCTGCAAGAGATTGAACGACGACGGGTACTTCTCAAAGAGATTGAACGACGGCGGACAATTATTATTCTCTTTTTAATTTTTCTAAAAATTTATCCCACTCCATCACCTCAATTCTACCACTAACTCGCTCTTTGACTTCAACTTTATCTGCGGTTTTTTTACTCTTCACCACCCGATACGGAATACCCAATAAATCCGCGTCGGCAAACTTCTCGCCTGGACTTGCGTCTCGATCATCCATCAAAACTACGTCTGACAAATTTTCTGACAAACCAAAACCAGCGCCAGTCAAATCAATTAAATACATTTGGTACGGCGCGGTTTCCGCATTCCACACCAAACCATTTTTGTCTGACAAGACCTCGGCGATCGCAGCCAAAACGCGGGTTGTGCCAATGCCATAACTTGCCATAATCACTGGGTTTCGATTCCCATCTTTGTCGCTAAAATTTAATCCGACTGCTTGGGAAAATTTGACGCCGAGTTTAAAAATATTTCCCACTTCAATTGACCGTTTCTTTTTCATCTCCGCGCCGCAGTCGCATTTTACCACTAAATCGCTATCTTCAACCCCCGCGCCTGCCACAATTTCTTTATTTTTACCTTTATGGCATTTTTCGCAAACATAAATTGTATCCTCGCCATTCTCGCTTATAACCTGAAATTCATGCGAGAAGTCGCGGGTAAAAGTGCCGCCTGAAGCATTGGTGATGATAGCGTCTAATCCCAAACGTCCAAAAATTCTAATATAAACCTCCATCACTTTCTGATAATATTTGTCTAAACACTCCTCATCCGCGTGAAAACTATACAAATCTTTCATCTCAAATTCCCGACCGCGCAACAGTCCTGAGCGGGCGCGCGGCTCATTGCGAAATTTATCCTGAATTTGAAAAATACCTTTGGGCAAATCCTTATACGAATGAATATAATTTTTGGCAATCTCTGCCACCACTTCTTCGTGCGTGGTTGCTAATCCAATGTCTTTTCCCCGACTGTCGCTAAATTGATACATTACATCTTTCAGTTCATTCCATCTGCCAGAAACAGACCAGGTCTCTTTGTTTTGCAATTCGTTTAAGTAGACCTCCTCTGCCCCAAATGTCTGCAATTCCTCGCGGATAATCCGACGGATATTTTGCAAAACCCTAAAACCCAAGGGCAAAATGCTGTACACGCCCGCCATATTTTTATAAACAAAACCAGCGCGAGTTAAGAGACAGGCGTTTTTCGCCTCCTCGTTTTTGGGATCTTGTTTTTGAGTGTGAGTAAAAAGTTTTGATACAAGCATATTTTTATCATAACACGACTTAGGCACTTTTAACAATTTTTAATATATGGGACTATCGTCGAATACCATATTTGCGCTATTTTACCAAATTTTAGTAATTTTACAAAAACAATTTTTTCGCCAATATATCCTATATTTCCTTAAAAATTCTTTTTGAAAATTCCTTAAAATTTGAAAAAATATCATCAAAAGCGCATTCGACGACAGTCCCTTATTTTCGCAGGATAATTGACTTCGACGCCATCCGCCCCGTAAAGCTCACTTTGTTCGCAACGGGGCAGGCACCCGAGCGCCGCGTCCCGTTAATGACGCTTCTGTAATAATAGAATGTAATCTATTTTACAGAAAGGAATTTATCGGGAAG
>VMGK01000009.1 GCA_007376535.1 Candidatus Berkelbacteria bacterium Licking1014_7
GGCAACGTCGGCATCGGGACGACGGCGCCGGGGGCTGATTTGCATATCCACTCTACAGTTGCGGATTTACTTGTGAGAAGTTCTAATAGCTATAGCGGAGTGAATATTTCTGCTGGTAGTGGGAATAGTTCCTATATTTCTCTATCGAGCCATAATGCTCCTGATGGTAATGGGTTGCGTTTGGCGACTCCTGGAACAAATGGAGGGAGAGCAAGCTTTGATATCAATAGTGGTTCAGGATATTCTACGATAGTGACCCTACAAGACGGCGGCAACGTCGGCATCGGGACGACGGGGCCGGATCGCAAGCTGGACGCCCTAGACGCTTCCAATCCCCAAATTCGGCTAACCACTACCGATGGCACGGTCTATGCGGATTTACAAAACAGCGCTACCTCTTTGCTTGCTCTTTCCGGCTCAACCCTTTCCGCTTCATCAGGCACTGCCTACGGTCTTAACTTTACCCCCAATTTTTCCTCTCTTTCCGGCACCGCTGGCTACACCGCTCTCTTTGTCAATGCCACCGATGGCGCTGGCAGCGGAACAGAAAATCTCCTTGACTTGCAGGTGGGAAGCGCCAGTAAGTTTGTAATCAATAATCAGGGCGCGCACGGTTCTCCCAATCAGACCTTAACTCTTGGCGCCAGCGCCACTACTTTCGCTGTTTCGTCCAATGTAATGACCGTTACCGGCGACGCGGGCGGCAATACAATCGCCACTATTACGGCTGGGGTCAACGGGCAAACCCTGACCATAATTTTTGTTGACGCGCTGGTGACTATCAGCGATGATAATACTCACGCCGCCAATTCCGTTGATCTGTCTAGCGCTTTTACCAGCGCTGACGATACGGTTTTGCGGTTGATTTTTGATGGCACCAGTTGGTACGAAGCGTCTCGCTCGGCGAATTAAATTTGCCCAAAAAACATTATTTTTTATGTCCCTAATTTTTTTAGAAAGTTCAAAATGCCTAAAATACGGGACATTTAGAAACAAAAATGTGGGACCTAAAAAAGAATAATGTAAGCTCTGGCGCTGGCGCGTCTGACTTCTTTGCGGCTGTTTCACTTTAAGTGCGCGTGGTTTGACCCCGCACTTTTTGCTATTATCTAAAGATATGCACTATGTTTATGTATTGAAAAGTCAAACAAGTAAATGGCTATATATTGGTTATAGTAGCAATCTAAAACAACGGATTTTAAATCATAACAAAGGTACAACCCGAACAACTTCTCGTCTGGGTCTGGGACCGATGAAATTGATCTACTACGAAGCGTATACTTCTGCTAAAGACGCAAAAGAACGAGAAAGAAAATTAAAACACTACGGTGCCTCATTGGGACATCTTAAAAAAAGATTCAAGGAAAGTCTAGAAAGTGCGGGGTGAATTTTATCCCTTGCATGTGGTGTATAAGAAACGCAAGTAAAACCCAAATTTGCAAGCCCGTCGGGCTTGCAAATTTGGGTTAAAACATACATAATGGTGAACATGGCAACCATCAGAAAAAATCCACTAGTAACCGACGAAGTGTATCATATTTTTAGTCGAAGCATTGCTGATTTTAAGATTTTTAATAATCGAGCGCAATACTTTAGATTACAAAACGCATTACAATTTTATCAATTTGCAAATTTACCAATTTGTTTTTCCAGATTTGTTGAAGCAGTTAAAACACTCAGACACGGATACAGGGAACGGCTATTGGATTTGGTAAGCAATAAAGAAAAATTAGTTGAAATCATTGCATATTGTTTAATGCCAACGCATATTCATTTGATTTTAAAACAATTACAAGACAACGGAATTACAAGATTTATGGGTAATTCACTAAATAGTTATAGCCATTATTTTAATTTAAAACATAGACGTAGGGGTCCACTTTGGGAAAGTGAATTTAAAAATGTATTAGTAAGTAGCGACGAACAACTTTTGCATTTGACTAGATATATTCATCTCAACCCAGTGACAGCTTATTTAGTCGAAAACCCAAAGGATTGGGAATTTTCATCGTATAAAGAATATATAGGGGAAGTTAAAAATGAAAATAAGATATGTCGATTCGATAATATTCTAGAAATAGAGCCAATAAAGTATATGGAATTTACGCTCATCCAAAAAGATTATCAGCGCGAGTTGGCAGAAATAAAACAGCTATTGATAGATAACACTTTTTAGCTTAACCGCTTAACCCAAATTTGCAAGCCCGTCGGGCTTGCAAATTTGGGTTAAGCAAAAGGGGACGCGCAAAAGGGGACGCGACGCGCAATAGCAATACTGGACGGTTCACTTTTACTCCCACACCTGTAAAGGTGTGTAAAAGTGGTGGGGGTTTACTCCCGTTAATTCCTAAATTTTAAGTTTTTAGTGCGAAAAAGTAGCGCGAAAAAGAAAAGGAAAAGGGGAATTTGAGAAATTCAATTATCTGAGAAGTTTGAGAAAAACATCGCTTGACAATTGGATTTTTCCAAACTGACGTAAGCGCTTTTTACCTTTTTTCTGCTTCTCCCACAACTTTTTTTTGCGCGTGATATCTCCGCCATACAAATGCCCGGTAACATCTTTTTTCAACGCTGATATTCTTTCTGATGCCAAAATTTTTCCGCCCTCTGCCACTTGAATTCTAATTTCAAAAACCTCGCGGGGAATAATTTCTTTCAGTTTGAGCGCCAAATTTTTGGCAGCCGACATCTTTTTTTCGTCGGGCGCCAAAAAAGCAAAAGGCGCGATCGTCTCGCCATTTAGCATCACTTCTAATTTTGCCAAATTTGACTGGTAAAATCCGGCTGGCTCGTACGACAAACTGGCAAACCCGCTGGAAATCGATTTTAACTGGTCATAAAACCCAGCCAGAATTTCAGTAATCGGCGTCAAATAACTAAGTTCAACTCGCCCAGAATCCAAGTATTTATTTTCCTCAAGTTTAGCGCGCCGCGTTTGACAGAGTTTGAAAATTTTTCCCAGATAATCCGGCGGAGAAATAATTTTAATTCTTAAATACGGCTCAAAAATTTCACTAATTTCTGATTGATCTGGTAGTTGCCAAACACCTTTTACTTCCTTTTCCAAACCATTTTTTAATTTTATCCGCAAGCGGGGAGAGGGGGTAGTCATTACTATGTTCAGATCAAATTCGCGATGCAATCGTTCTAAAACAATTTCAAGATGGAGAAGTCCCAAAACCCCAATCTCAAAACCAGCGCCTAAAACAGGGGAGTGATCAGGATTGATTTCAAAACTTGAATCATTGAGCGATAATTTTTCAATTGATTTTTTGAGTAGGGGATAGTCAGCGGAAGAAAACGGAAAAATGCTGGCAAAAACCATCGGCTGCGGTTTTTTATAGCCGTCTAACGGCGCAGAATTTTCACTGCAAGCCAAAACAATCGTATCGCCAACCCTCGCCCACTCTACCCTTTTCAAATTTGTGACTAAATAGCCGATCTCGCCTGCCTGCAGTTTTTCTTGACAAGAAAAATCAGGACTAAAAAATCCCACTTCCAGCGCCTTGTCAATTTGGTTACTAGCCAAAAATTTTATCTGGTCGCCTGTTTTGACCTCACCCTCAAAAATTCTCACATAGACCACCACTCCGCGGTGTTTATCGTAATATGAATCAAATACAAGCGCCCTTAAACCAGCGGCGCCTCGAGTGCTCGGTTTAACTTGAGGAGACGGAATTTGGACAATGATTGCCTGAATCAATTCTAATACGCCCTGTCCGGTTTTGGCTGAAATATGATAAATTTTTTTACTAAATTTGTCCGGCAAAATTTGGCGGATTTCCTGTTCGCACTTTTCAATTTGAGCAGATGCCAAATCAATTTTGTTAATCGCCGGTATTATGGCTAAATTTTGCGCTAACGCTTTTTCCAAGACCGAAAGTGTCTGCGCCTGCGTGCCGCGCGTAGCGTCAATCAGCAAAACCGCGCCTTCAACCACTGCCAAAGTCCGCGACACTTCGTAAGCAAAATCAACATGCCCGGGAGTATCAACCAAATTCAGGATGTATCCTGAATTTGGAATTTTCAATTTCCCCGCCTGCATCGCTATACGAAGCATTGCGGGCAGGCAATTTTCAATTTTCAAATCATTTTGAGATTTCCCCGCCTGCTTCGGGGCAGGGAGATTTGTGTCTTGAGATTTATTAAACATCAGCCGAACAGGTTGCAGTTTGATTGTAATTCCTCTTTCTTGCTCTAAATCCATTTGATCTAAAAATTGGGCTGTATGCTTGCCTTTTTCTATCGCGCCAGTGATTTCTAAAAGTCGATCAGCTAAAGTGCTCTTCCCAGCGTCAATATGGGCGATGATACAGAAATTCCTAATTAAATCCTGTTTGTTCTCGTTAGCCATTTGTTTCTCCGGGTCTCGCCCCGTAGATTGCGCTCCTGAAAGTAGAGGACGAAGTCCCTTTTTCAGGAAGCAATTCTATGGCGTCAATATGAGCAATAATACAGAAATTTCTGATTTTATTTGACATATTTCCAAAATATACTATAATCAATTTAGTTTCAAGTTTTTGCACCTGAACAAGGAGGATAAAAGAATGGAGCACCTTGCCAAAGTTCTGGACAAATGGATGCCGACAATCCTGACCAGCGCAGTATTCTGCGTGCTTGTTAGTGCTACTCTTGTAGCCAATTCATACAAATCAGACGTCCTGGTGGTGTTCTTCTGTTGTTTTGATGTCGTTTGTGGTTTTTCCATCTTGTTTTATATTGATTCGCATAACTCACAGCCAGATAATGACAATGAATGATGCTAGGAGGTTGACAATGAGAACAGGCACTAAGAAGTGGGTTAGTTTTGTTGACAGATGCAACGATCCTGATCGCCCTTGGTTTTTTCTCTTGTGGGGAGTATTCATCGTTTCGCTCACAGTAATCTGTCACACGTATCCTCAGCTTACGAATAGGATTATTATGCCAATCCTTGTAATTTCTATTTTGACCCTCTCGTTTATCATGTTTTTGCTTACGATTCGGGTTCTATTAACCCCTCTGGAACAACACTATGGGAATGCCAAGATATTCACTGCCGAGTTGTGCATTATCTTTGCCATTTCGTTAGCATTGGCGATTTGGCTATATGATGAGCCAAACTTTTGGAAAATGTGCGAAAATATACCCGCACCTTAACCTATTACCCCTCTGCCTTGACGCAATGCTGAATCGTCAAGGCTTTTTTAGTACAAAATTCGCTTTATCACTGAACCAATTTCCCGGTAATCGCCAGCTGTTTATTTTGGAGTTCAATTTTAGACAAGGTCGTGATTGTGCCTTTTTTAGCCTGCTGATTGATTAAATTTTCAATGATTTTGTTGATTTCGTGAACGATAAATTCCGGACTTTTAATTTTTGACTTTTGACTTAGCATCACCTCATCCGTCCCATAATTTCAATCTCGCCCTGAAGCAAATTTATTTCTTCAATATAAGTAATACTGCCCTTTTTAACTATCTCGTCGATCTGCGCTTCAATAATCTTATTTAACTCGCCTGCCACAAAAGAAGGCAATTTTATCCGGCCGGCTTCAACCCATTTCACTGCTACATCTAAACTGCCGTTTTTCGCGCTTGGCAAAACCCCGATTTTTATTTTGCTATTAATCGGTTTTACCATTTCTCCAAAAACCTCCATTTCCGCCGGCTTAATTATGATTGATAAATTTTTTATTGATACCCGATCTTTGCTCAACTCCTCGCCTTGTTGCGCTAAAATCGAAGTCAACTCTTCTTCGGTAATAATCAATCTGACATTTTCCTTTACGCCCGCCTCTTTATTTAAGAATGCTTGGGCAATAATTTCGCTTAATTTCGTCTGGTAACTTTCCAGCGCTTCGGTTGAGGGCGCAATCCGCCGTTCGGGCGCTAAATTTGATTTTGAAAGCGCATTGAACAACCAAAAAATTCCCAGCGCGCCCAAAACAAATAGCGCTACAAAAACCATCATTAGACTGCTGCAAGTGCAATAGCGCTTTTTCTTTGAACGCGCGTCAATATCTTGATAAAAATCTTCGCCTTGGCGCTTACCCTTTTTCTGCTGATTATTTTGTCGGAAAATTTTCATAGTTTTGAAAAATATTTAACTGAAATTTATCAATTTTCAAAAGTTTAGAAAATGCCCAATAACTTATTAGCCAGATACCTATGGCAATCGCAAATTGTCCAAACACTTCCACAAATCTATCCAAATCAATCACGCTGCCATAAAAAACTTTCGCGATTTGCAAAAAAATCGCTGACAAAACGCTCGCCAGCAAAATTTTTGAAAAGTTTTTTAAGAGGCGTAAGACAGATATTTGCACTTTTTGATAAATTAAAATGATAAATAATGTTATAGCGTTAAAAAATGAACCGATGCTAATCGCCCCTGCCAAACCTAACACCCCGTAAAATCGCGCCAAAACCCAACCCAAAACCAAAACAATCAAAACAGTTGCCAAACCGACAATAGTGGGAATTTTAGTGTTTTCCCGGGCATAAAAAGCGCGCGCCAAAAGCGGCACTAAGCCGGAAAATAATAAAGACAGAGAAAATATCGCCAGAGTGTCAGCGGTTAAAATTGTCTGCTCCCAACCAAAATGTCCTGACCCCAATATAATCCTGACAATTTGCGCCCGAAGCAAAATAAAAACCGCGGTAAGCGGTATCAAAAAATACATCACCATCAGTATCGCGTTCTCTAAAAGACAGGCAAAACTCTTATTTTTTTTAACTGAAAAACACTCTGACAAATAGGGAAAAGCGGCTTGAGCGATTGATATTCCAAAAATTACCATTGGCATGGTCTGGATATTGTCTGACAGATTATAAATCGCCACTGATCCACCGCCCAATCCGGAAGCGATCGCGGTAAAACCAATCAGCATTATTTGCGTCGCGCCCAGCCCGACTGAGCGAGGCAACATCAATTTTAATATTTTTCTAACTGTCTGGTCTTTAATATCAATAATGATGCGATAACGCCAGCCCCTTTTAACCACTGACGGCAATTGCACGCCCAGATGAAGCAAAGCCCCGAATACCACGCCATAAGCCGGCGCGAAGACCCCCACTCTATCCGCCAAAAACAAAGTAAAAATAATGATTGACAAATTGTAAAAAAGCGGCGCCAGCGCTGTCACCACAAAATGCTTAAAAGAATTTAATATGCCGCTAAACAGATATGAAATGGAAAAAAGCAGCGGAGAAAGTAAAAACCAGCGGGCTAATTTTATGGTAATCTCTTGTTTTTCTAAAACGAAATCAGGCACATAAATTTTTACCAAAATCGGCATTAACAAAAAAAGCGCCGCGATTGAAATTAAAACAAAAATTAATCCTAAATTGAAAACTTTATTCGCCACTTCAAACGCCCGTTGTTTTTTTCCAGCGGACACCAAACCAGTAAAAATCGGAATAAAAGCGGCTGAAATCGCGCCCAAAATCAAAACATTGAAAATTAAATCCGGCAAGCGAAAACCAGCGTAATAAGTGTCAAGCAAAGTTGTCGGTATTTTCTGCGCTAAAAAATGATCGCGAATTACACCCAAAACATTGGATAAAAAAAGAGTTGCCACTAAAAATTTTGTGGCCCCGGACACTGAATTTTCACCCCGAAATTTGTTCAAAAATTTAAACATCGTTAAGTTCAATTAAATCAAAAAGCCCCGAAGATAAATTCCAAAGTCCAAAGCTCAAATGTCAAATTATTTGTCATTAAGATTTTGGATTTTGACATTCATTTGACATTTGCCTGCCCCGTTGCGATAGCTTTCGGGGGAACAATTTGGATTTTGACATTCATTTGCCTTGCCCCGAAAAGCGCTTTAAATTCCTCTCCCTCAATCGTTTCTTTAATCAAAAGTATTTTAGCGATTTTATTTAATTTATGACGATGCTTTTGCAAAATGATTTTGGTTTTTTTCTCTGCCTCGCAAATAATTTTTGAAATTTCGTCGTCAATTTTCGCCGCGATTTTTTCACTATATGTTTTATGCTCAGCCAATTCCTTGCCTAAAAATATCAGTTCTTCGCGCTCGCCGAGTGTCATTGGACCAAGTTTATCGCTCATCCCGTAACGGGTTACCATATCGCGCGCAATTTTGGTCGCCTGTTTCAAATCATTTGACGCGCCCGTGGTAACGGACTTAAAAATCAATTCTTCCGCCACCCGTCCGCCTAACATTTGGCTGATTTGATCTTCAAATTTTTCTTTTGAATATAAATGTATATCCTCGCCCGGCAAACTCCAAGTATAACCCAGCGTCAGACCGCGTGAAATAATTGAAATTTTATGCACTGGATCAGTGCCCGGTAAAATATGTCCGACAATCGCATGCCCGGCTTCATGATAGGCAATAATTTCTTTTTCGTGTTTTGACAATACCCGCGATTTTCGCTCAGGTCCGAGCAAAACCTTTTCCACTGCCCAATGCAAATCGCTTTGCGAAATTTCTTTTTTATTATTGCGGGCAGCGAAAATCGCCGCTTCGTTCACCATATTCTTGAGATCTGCGCCACTCATTCCAGCAGTTCCCGCGGCAATTTTTCCGGTATCAATTTTTTTTGCCATCGGTTTTTTCTGATAATGAATTTTCAAAATCTCCTCGCGCTCTTTTTTGTCTGGTAAATCCAAAATTACCCGGCGATCAAATCTTCCCGGTCGAAGCAGCGCCGGATCAAGCACATCGGGACGGTTGGTATTCGAAGCGAGAATAGGTTTTTCTCCTGCAAAAAAAGCCTCATTTTCACATCCGCACAAGTCGTAAACAAATCCATTAAATGGCAGTTTGGTTACCTTTTTTACAAGGGCTAATGGATGTAAACTCCATTGTCTATCTAAGTTATTAAAAGGATTAGTTGTTTTCCAGAATTCTAAACGATAAGCTTTTGATTTTTTAAGCGGCTTTCCATTTTTAATTCTTCTTCCCTCCCGCGCTTCAAATTCACTAAAAGAAGGCTCGAAACCATGCATTCTCGAAAGCCAGTTCAACTCAAGAAGCAACTGTTTGCTCACAGAGATTAAAACTAAATTTCCCTTATTCTTGCCTTTCTTTACAAAACAGCCATCTCCATTAGCATAACCCTTCAAGAAATCAACAAAATATTCTTTCGGCGCTTCAAAAAGAAAAGCTGGTAAATGTTTATTGTGTGCTCCTTGCCCACAATGATAAGCAAAAAATTCAGCCAAAGGTTTAGAATAATAAATAATATTTATGGCGGTTTCCCGATGGTAAATTTTATCCGGCTCTAATCCAAAGATTTCTTTCATTAAAATTTTTATATCTTTAATAATTTCTATTTCATGACTTCCGAGACAAAAATCCAATTCCTTACGAGAATACCCTTCGGCTACATAATAGCCAAAAAGACGCATTAGATTTGGGGTTACTTTTACCCTTTCTGGTAATACATCTTTATGCTGATAATAATTACGGCTTAAAACTCTTGGCTCGCAAATTCCCTGTTGCCATTTGCCAATTGTTCGTTGAGAAAACCCAACTTCTTCCCCAAGTTTAGTTTGAGAAATCGTGTTAGTCTGAGCTAAAACATATTGATAAATATTTTTTATTGGTTCGGACTTCACAAAGAGTGGCTGCCAGAGTGGGAGCTCAAGATTAAATTCAGAATTAAATTCACATGATTTAATTCTCCGAAAACCCTTTCTTTTTTTACCCTCTTTATTAGGAAAACCTACCAAAACATCCCTCGGATTCATTTTACAAACATATTTTTTCTTTATAATACCATCCGATGTTTTCACAAAAAGCGAGTGATTGCCGGTAGTTCTGATTTTCCCGCCCAGATACTCAATTTCATAGATTTCGTTGACCTTGTGGCGAAAAACGCTCTTTACCGGCATAAAAGCGCTCTTACCAAAGTACAGATTATTTTTAAGCAATCTATTGCGGCTGGTTTTTTTCTCAAATCCCAGAACCTCTATTCCTGAAATGGATTTTTCTATCCCTTCTTCGCCCGTCCGATAATAATCATCAACAAATTCTCCAATGGAAATCAACTTTACTCCCTGACGAGGATCCCTGATTAAAATTGCCGTATCGCCGGTTACGCTGGCCGCTACAACTACCACTTTGCTATCTACTTCAAATCCATCCATTTCAACCAAAATTTGATTTAAGGTCTGCTCCCGTTCATCGTGCGACCCGCCCAGCCCTGACCCCCGTTGGCGACCGATAGCATCTAATTCGTCAATAAATAAAATTGCCGGTGCGTTCTTTTTGGCTTTTTGAAAAATGTCGCGCGTGCGCGCCGCGCCCACGCCCACAAACATTTCAACAAATTCAGACGCAGAAACCGAGAAAAACGGCACCCCGGCTTCGCCTGCCACAGCGCGGGCAATCAAGGTCTTTCCTGTTCCAGGCGGACCAACCAATAAAACCCCTTTGGGAATCTCCGCCCCCAGACGCAAAAATTTTTGCGGATAACGCAAAAATTCCACCACTTCTTGCAGTTCCTGCTTTGATTCCTGCGCCCCTGCCACATCTGAAAAAGTAATTCTATTTTTTCCCTCGTAGAGTTGAGCGCGCGACTTGCCAAAATTCATCGCGCGCATATTGGCGCCTTGCGCGCCTTTAAGCATAAAATATAAAAATCCCGCTACCAATAAAAATGGTAAAATAACTGTCAGGAAGGTTGGTAAAAAACTGCCTTTTTCTGGATCAATAACTTCAATTTTAACCTTGTCCGCAGTAATTTCATAATCAGATAATTTTGCGCCGCTCTCTAAAAAAGCCGAGAATTTTTTGTCCTGATTGTCAGTTGCCACCACTTTACTTTTATCTACTGATAATTCTTTTATCTCGCCAGACGCCACCATATTTTTAATCTGACTGATAGAAACATTTTCAATATTGGGCGCGCCCGGATAGCCGTACTGATAAAGCGCGATTATTCCCCCAACAATCAGAATTGTAATAATTATTTGTTTAATTTTTGGGTTCATATTTTTTAAATAATAATTAAGAATGCCTGCCCTGCCAGAATGAAATCTATTTGCAAAAGAGGAATAATCACCTATTTTTGCAAAAGATTGAACGACGGCGGGGTAGAATTAAGAAATTAAATTACAATCTAACGAATAGCGAATAGCGAATAACTAATAACCACAACTAATAACTATATTATCTGTCTGCGGCAGACAGGTCTGCTTAACTTTTTCTTTTGTTTTTCATAGTTAGAAAGTTTTGAGCTATGGTTATTAGCTATTAGTTTTGCGATATTAGTTATTGACCCCGTATAATCGTGAAGGGATTTGTTCGCCGTTGGAATTTTAGTCATTGGGATTTGATTAAAAATTAGGAATTAAAAATTAGAAATTAATTTTATGAAGAAATTGTAAAACCAAATAATGAATGGTGAATTTTACTTATCCCGTTTAAAATGCGCTTTGCCAGTAGGAGGAATTGAACCTCCGACCTAGGGTTTATGAGTCCCTCGCTCTGCCACTGAGCTATACTGGCTCGCCACGGCGAGTCCCGAAGGAAATTTGAGAGTCTACGCTCGACAAATTTCCAAGGGGCATATCTCAATATGAATATATAACAGAAAACCTCAGATTTTTTCGTTCCTTATATTTTATCCAATCCAGCCATTGATTTTGATGCCTTGCCCAAATCCCTAATTGTTCACCGGCTATTTTTTGTCTAGTTAAAAACATTCTCCACTCATTCAGTCCCGCATAAATGACTAAATTATCTACTCTGTCCAAAATGATATATTTTTTTCCTTTGTAGTGTTGCCATATTGTTCCCTTATAGAAAATTAATTTTTCCTTGTTGGCTCGGCTGAACTTCTTGGTTTTTTTCTCTTGTGCCATAGCTTCTCCTCGAGTAGGATACTGTTTTATCCAAACTGGCTGACACGGTCGCCTTTGAGCGGTGAAATCAGCGGCATCTTTTTGATTATGTCTTTTGATTCTGTTTTTTAGATTATCTGTTGAGCCAACATAATAAGAATTATCTGAACAATTAAGAATGTAAGTATAATACATTTGTTTTTGTCCTTCACAAGATTTTTGATCTTGACCCCTCGCAGAGTGTTCGATCTATAAATCTCCACTCTGCTTCGGGATACATTTCCGATAGAAATGTAGCGGGGGCAGGATTCGAACCTGCGACCTCAAGGTTATGAGCCTTGCGAGCTACCGGACTGCTCCACCCCGCGAAATATTGTCCCCCTCATATCAACTCTCTCAACTTTTTAAGTATAACCCTAAACCAATCCTTTTTCAACCCTTTTCAAAAAATCTAATCTCTGGCAGTCGCTCGCGGTGAAAAATTAGATTATACCATAATTGATAGTTGGGCGCTGGCTGACTCATCTCTGTTTGTTGCTGCTGCTGAATATCAGTTTGCCCATTTTTATTTTCCGGACTAACCAAAATCGTCTCGCCCTCTTTTTTCATCCCCAACCGCTTGCGCGCTTCAATCTCCTTAAAGGTCTTTGTCTGATAATAAATCAGCAGATTGCTTAAATTGTAATTTTCAATCTTTAATTGCCTAATCTCGTCTTGATACTTTTGAATTTCTTGATTGGTCTTGTAATTTTCATTAATTTTTTTGACCACCACAAAACCAGAATAAATCACTAATGCCAAAATCAATAATTGATATAAAAAAATCGCGATTTTTTTTGCGACGGCTGAAAAATCAAATTTTAACTTTTTCATATTTTCATTATAAAGGGGATTAAACCGCCGGGCAAGCCTGTGTCTATAAGAAACGGGCTGCGCCCTCTTGTAAAAACAAATTAGCGGGCAGATGTTCTGCCCGCTAATTTTAAATCCTTTTTAAATCCGTCTGAGTCCTCCCGCAATTCTACCATTCTACCACCGACCGTTATTTTTTCCGCCTTTCTTTTTGGTTTTCTTTACACTTGTCTCAGCCCCTTCTGGTTTTGACACCCACCATTCATACAGATAATACCCGCCGATTCCCGCTGCAATCGCTATCACTAAAATTACCAATGCCACTATCAGCCGCTTTCTGTCTGTGTCTGTCGCGCTCGCGCCATTTTCATCCTCCGCGCTTTTCACCTGCTTAACGGGCTCTTCTGTTTTGACTAACTCTTCTGTTTTTTTGTCATTAACCACCTCGGCTACTTTAGCGGAAACTTCAGTGGACGCTAATACCACCGTTGCCGTTGGTAAAGTAGTGGGCGCGCTTGGGTTGGTCGCGGCTGCAACAATCGCAAAAGCGCTAATATTGCCTGCTTTATCTTTGGCGCTAACGGCAAATTCATATTCTGTGCCATCATTTAATCCTGAAATCGTGGTTTCTGTTTTATCTTTTGAAACTTCAGCTTGGCTATAACTGCTGATAGACGACTTGACGCGATATCTAATAATGTATGACACCGCATCGCTCACCGTATTCCATGACAATTTAACTTGCTGGTCGCCTGACTCTGCTTTGAAATTAGCCGGCGCTTCTGGAGCGGTGATATCAGCCGCAATCACGATGGGGGTTAGACGGCTCACTATCACTTCTACATAACCCTCATATCCATTAAAATTCGTGGTATTTACCACTGCGCCAGCATACGACAGCCATTTTTGCAAATCCGAATCATAATAATACATACCAACAATTTGCGATTCATTAGTAATTCCCGCTTTCATCAAAGACGGCTGAGTATAATAAATTCTGATAGTTGACGGAAATGCGGTATCATTATCCAATGAAAAATCATAATAATTTCCACCAACCACAACTATTCCCTGATTTTCAAGCAGTGTCCCGGGATTTGATTTATAAGTGGCGATTGAGGCAAAAACCGTTCCTTGCGTTTGACTTGAAACCGTCATTTCCGCGCCGTATTCCGCTGTAGCGTTAAGTTGCCCGCCCGCAGAAAGTATAGCAGTAGTCGGGATATTTATCTCGTCATTAACCAATCCGGCGATATAAGTAATGCTGTCAAAAATTTCATCCGCCGATACATTGCCGGCTCTGTCTTTCAACTGCACATACACCTGTTTGCTTCCGCTGGCAGATGACAAAGTGAAATTTTTGGAGGTGCTGAAATTCTCCCAAGCCGGCGCGCCGGCGGAAAAAGTTTTATCCTCTGAAATCCGCATCTCGTTTATCCCGGCTGTCGCGTCATAGCCAGTGATAGTCAAAACTACCTCGCGGCTGTGAGTCGCCGGCTTGCCGGAATTGACCACAATCGTGCCGGTAGGCGCGGTTGTGTCATAAGTGAAAGTCGCGGTTGAAGTCGCCTCGGTATTGCCGGCTTTATCCGTGGCTTTGGCTTTAATTTCATAGGTAACGCCGTCTGTCAAATTGGCTTTATCCAAAGCGTACGACCAGCTTTCAGCGCCGGCGGCAGTCAATTCACTGCTGGCGACTCCCCAGCCAGTTCTGTTCCAGTATTGTAAATCTGACATTCTTTGAAGGGTAATTTTAACCTGATTTATGCCAGATCCAGCATCGCTGGCAGTGCCGCTAATCCCTATCCAAGTATTGGGACCATAAAAACCGTCAGTGGCAACGGTGGATGTAGGCGCGGCTGTTTCATTGATAATGGAAATTTGAGTCAGCAATGATTTCGTCTGAATGCCATTTTCAACAGTTAAACTAAAATTATTGGTTTGATTGGCGGTTAAATTAACTATAAAGGAAAAGGTGCCGGTAGCGGCATCGCTTGTCTGGCTTGACAATTCGGTTCCGTTTTGGTCATAAATTCTGAT
This sequence comes from Candidatus Berkelbacteria bacterium Licking1014_7, assembly GCA_007376535.1. Lineage (GTDB taxonomy): Bacteria > Patescibacteriota > UBA1384 > GWA2-35-9 > CG2-30-39-44 > VMGK01. The sequence continues at coordinate 14,692 of VMGK01000009.1, forward strand.
CGTCCGATTTTTAGTCGCCTCGCCAGAAATCGTATAGGTATTTTCCTTAGTATATGCTGGGGATGTCGGCAACACGAAAACGAACGACGGCACATTACTTTCGCCGGGCGTGGGGTAGCCGCCATTCGCAGTTCCTCCCGCACCCAAAGCTGAAAACATCACCCAATCACTGGCGCTATCAGTGTCCTTGCCGTCCGGCACCCGCCCCCAAGAGACATAATTTGCAGGATTTGCCAACACACCGGTAGTCCCCCAGTTAATTTGATCAATAATGTCGGTATTTGCTGAAATGCTGGTTGAAATATACGCACTTCCATTATTAACCAGCATATTTCCAGAGGAGGCAGAATAAGTTGCATCAAGATTCACTGTACCGTTGTATCCGCTTGAAGGACCAATCAGAAAAAAACCGTTCGCAGAAATGGTCGTATTTATAAAAGTAAGTGTTCTATTCTCATCATTGCCAGTGCTACTTACTATATGAATTTTTAATGGCAGAGCAGACAAATCTATGGGTGAAGCAGTCGGGTTGTACAATTCAATAAACTCGTCATCGGCACTACTTCCTGCTATACGAATTTCATTGATAACTATTGTATTTGCTGCTTGTGCTGTCTGCGCCGCCAGGCCCAGATTCGCCAATCCGCTCATTTGCAAAACCAAACCCAGCATAGACAGATGTATAAAAAATCGTTTTATCTTTTTCATAATTTTTCTCATTTTCTACTCCTGAAACTTGACATACTCCAACCTGCAAACAGGTCAGACCTGTTTGCAGGTATAGATATGTCAAATCCATAATTTGATTTATTAAAACTACAAGACACTTTTGTCTTGAAATCTCCCCTTAGCAATCCCTCCTAATAACCTCCCAATAAAGTAAAGATATCCCGCACCCTTACGGCTGTGACTATGAATTCGAGCGAAGGACTAAGTATCCCATAGCTTTGGTTTGTGCTTTCGGATTTTTTCCCTAAGAACTTATTCAAGCCCTAAGAAATGTTGCCATAGGTAAAATCTACACTAAATCGTATATTGAAAATTGTCAACCCCCTACTTTTTTTGCGATCGCAAGATGTATAAAAAAATGCCCCGATATAATCGGGGCATTTTTTTATAAAACATCACATTCCTACCTCCTTTCGTTTTAAAAACTTGATTAGTTTTTAGTTTTATATTGTGGTTTTGAATTTTGAGATTTTAATTTTGGATTTTGAGATTTATCTATGTATATAAACCGGTATCCCAATTTCTGCCCAATTATACACTTGCCCCGCATCGCCCACGCCCATGCGAACGCAACCATGCGACACCGGCGTACCCAAGTGATTCTGCCCCTCTTTATACCCGTTTGCCCATTCTGGCAATTCATGCATACCATAGCGCGAACCAATAAACGCCATCCAATAAGGCATATATAAATTGTATTTCGCGCTATACGCCCGATCGGTTTTTGATAATATTTTATAAGTGCCAACCGGCGTGCTCATTCCTGATTTACCCGATGAAATTAAATGCGCTCCCACTATTTGTTGACCGTCCATTTGATAAAGCGTTTGGCTCGACAAATCAATTTCAATATATTTCCCTTCATATAATCCGGGTGTAAAAGGTCGTTCCACCCGCGCGATTTTTCTTGGTTCAACTTGGGTATTTAACCCAATACTCATATTCTCGCCAAATTTCTGCTTTATTTCTGCGATCGCCGCATCACGATCAATCACCAAGCCATCTCTTCCTTGTTTGGCAATTTCGCCATTTTCATAAATTTCTTTTGTCTGGGCTTTTATTTCAATTCCTTTTCCAATTTGATCAAGATATTCATTTATCCCTGCGTCATTAAACGAAATCGTTTTACCCTCAAATTTAATCCAAGACAACTTTTGCGCGATTGTTGAAACAAATGTCTTATCATTGTATTTGAAAACTACTTGCCCGTTCACCAACTCCATCGCTCTGTTTTTTACCGGCTCTAAATCAAATGTTGTAATCTTCGGATTGACGTTCACGGTTTTTATTGCGATCGCTTCGGACTTGCCAAATATCAAAGGTTTCAAATCATTTTGCAACCAGTCCATATCAACCGCCTGACCGTTTTTATCAGAAATAATTTTCAATTCTTCGCCGCTAACTTCAATCTTGCCGTCTTGCGCCTCTTGATAAATTTTTTCATCAAGAGAAGATATTGCCTGTTTGAATTTATTCTCATCAATAGCAAATCCTAAGGTTATTCCCTTAGAACTGTTAAAATAATTACCGTTCCTGCCAACTTTATACGCGTCAGAGACCGCTTGCGCCACTAACGGTTTTATCCCTAATTCGTCAAGTGAAAACTCAGCCAACTTGCCGTTAAAAGACAAAACTATCTTTTCATCAGCACTAATTATCTGGCCGGAAAGTTTTTCAACCGCTTGATCTAAATTTTTCCCAACCAGACCGACCCCTTCCACTTTCACTAACGGATAAATTTTGTCCTCAAAGTATTTTTCAAATCCCAAAGCGCTGGCGCTAATACCCGCGCCCGCCAAAGACAAAATTAAACCCACTTCAAACGTCTTGATAACTGCCGGACTGGTTTTTTCTAAATGTAATTTGGTTATTTTCATTTTTTTAGTAATGCTATGACTGAGGCACTTTTAACAATTTTAATATATTTTCTTGGATAATCGCTTAAAGTAATCTCAAAATGCAAATCTCGAATCTCCCGCCCGCCATCGCTACGCTCAGGCGTTAGCGGGCAGGCATTGAATTTACAATGTTTCACTATAACAAACAGAAATGTTTGAAAATTGTGTTATTGAAAATTGATTGAAAATTGAAAATTGAAAATTGAAAATTTCTATATAGATAGTTTTTAGTTTTACGTTATGGCTTTAACATTTTACATTTTAATTTTGAGTTTCTAATATGTCTCGCTACGAAAAATTATTCCGGAAGAAGTCTGATATTCAATAAATTCCTTATCATCTCTGTAACAGATAAATCAAATATATTATAAGAACTTGCCATTTCTTTGCCCAGCATTAAAACCGTCACTGCACTGTCTGAACCATTGACCTTGCCAGTCGCAATTCCCACACCAATATTTTCATATTTTGGATTGAGAATATTTTTTCTGTGCGACTCAGATACCATCCAAGCAGTAACAACTTCCGCGCTGTCAGTATAGTTTATGGCTAAATTTTCAGCAGCATAGCGATAATCATAACCGCTTGACAAGATAAAATCCCAAGGAGAAACGCCATCAGGCGAATAGTGATCAAAATAATTATGTTCAATAATGTGGTGCGCCTTTGAGAGAGCGGCATTTTCCAAATGAACGTCAACCACCAGCTCAGAGAGATCAAAATTTTTTCTTTGATTATTAATTTTTTCAATAATATTTTCCGGCAAGTATTCCGTCTTGGCAGAAAAAGCGCGCGAAACAGTAAAAATTCCAGAAATCGCCACCAAAGAAGTCATCGCCAGCAGACTGAGACCAATTTTTGATTTTTTAAAAAAGTTAAGCATTTTTTTGCCTAACCCTTTGTGCCAAGTATATATCTATTATAACATATACTTTGGAAATTGTCAACCAAATACCCCGATACTTTTAACCTCCAAAAAATTCTATTCAAAAAAACGGAGATTGGCTATCTCCGCATATATGATCACTCCCCATAGGGAGATTGTTGTTAGCAAGTTGAAGAAAATGGAAGAATGCTGACTTTGATGCGTTTTTCTGTTGTGTTGAGTTCCAGTACTTGGATTTGATCAGCACTGTAATGACGAAACCAAACACTTAACATTCGCGCTGCGAAAATGATATGGTTACCAACATTTACAGCTTTATGACTTACAAATGGGGCGTATCCCTCAATCTCAACTATCACTGGTCCATCGAGCCAAATGCCCAACACATTATCATCGGCAATCTGTCGCCAGATCGATGTTGCTACCATTTTCCTGTCTCCTCTCCCTGTGTATTATCTCAAGGTAAAAACAATTTCATTTTAACATAAATAATATACTTTGTCAATATAAAAAGCCCTAATGGATTTTTGTATTATTTGCTCTAAATGGGGCAGGATGGATTTGAACCATCGAACCTACCGCTTATAAGACGGTTGCTCTGACCGCTGAGCTACTGCCCCGTTAACTTCGCATCTAAATTCTATCAAAAATCAAATTAATTTTCAAATTTTAGAACAAACCCACCCTCAAAAACTCCAAAACCTCTTTAGCGTGACCAACCGGCTTAACGTTTTCGTAAATTTTGCGAATAATGCCTTTTTTATCAATTACAAAAGTGATGCGCAAAGCAGAATTACCACCCCTTTTCAAAACCCCCATCATCTGACAAATTCTTTTATCAGAATCGGCAATTAGCGGAAAATTCAACTGATATTTGTCGCAAAAAACGGTATGCGATGTCTTGGTGTCAGTGCTTACTCCGACAACCTGCGCGCCAACTTTTTCAAATTCATTGACTAGCAGATTAAACTCTTGCGCTTCCTGTGAAAAACCCGGCGTGTTGTAAGCCGGATAAAAATATAATATTATATTGCGATCGCTTAGAAACTGGCTCAGATCAAGTTTTGAATGATGCTGGGTTTCTCCGATTATCACTGGCAATTTATCACCCTCTTTGTATTTCATATAAAGTAATGTTAAAACTCCCAGTTGCGATAACTTTCGGGGATGTTTTACCCTTAAGATTTTCTACGTTTAGTCGCGAAAATTTAATCAAAAATTATCTCGGATAAACTTTTTTGCCATTGCCGTCATATAGTGCTATCGCGTCCACTGGACAACTTTTTGCCGCTTGCAAAATATCTGCCTCAGAATTCCCCTGATTATCTATCACAACCGCTTTCCCTACATCGTCTAATTTGAAGGTCTTACTCGCAAAAATCAAGCAACTGGCGGCACTGATACATTTTTCTCGATCAATCTTGATTTTATACATTGTTTTTATCTTTTTTATAAACGAAATAAGAATATATTACAATTCCGATAATGCCCAGAGATAAAATTGAAAAAAATAACCAGATTGAATAAAACGAATCAATAAAAATACCCAACAGGTTTATGAGTCCAACTGCCACAAAAACTCTACCCGCCCAAAAGTGCGACTTGTCCCACGACTCGTCAGAACTCAAGGTCCAGGGTGTGCGAATTCCGATAAAATAATTTCGCCGCAGACGGGGCAAATAATATCCCATAATAATAAATAAAACAGAAAATGCCGGAATAAAAAATATATTGCCGGGAATATTGTCGCCATAAAAACTGGCATAAATCACCACGGCATATAGATAGATAAAAAACAAAGTGATAATGGCTTTGAATGTCATAAAAGCGCCGGCAAATTTTTCATAATTTTTGGAAAACGGATCAATGCGCGGAATCCAACTCATTCCCAAAAGTGTCAATAGAGAAAAAATCGGCAAGGCAAAAAGATTGATAAATTTTGAGCCGTAACGATCTGGTTCGCCGGCAAAATTCCAATGCACCGGCAGTTGATCAGGCAATTCTTGCCATAACATTCCAGACAATATAAAAACACATCCAATCAGCGCCAGTATCAGCCAGTCCCATTTTCCCCAAAATAATTTTTTCATTAATTTCATTTTATCATATAATTTTTTTAATGCAAACTTTTGCAATTTGAAACGGTTTTTGCTATTAACGCGACTTACGCAAAATTACCTTATGTTATATTTTCTTGGATAATCGCTTCTCTGCACGCTCGTCGCCCCAGCGTGGCTCCTCGCTCGTCCTCGCCTTCCCGATAAATTCCTTTCTGTAATCAAGATATTTCAAAAAAAATACGAGGTTTGGGCGCCGGTCCAAACTGGCAAACTGGTAAATTTTGAAAAAAATTTTGAAATTAAAAACATTACCCTTAAATATCCTTGTTCTCAAATCGGCATTAAAAAAATATTTTTTCCTGCCAAAGAAATTCTTTTTGAAGTAAAAAAGGGCAAAGGGCAAGCGCCAAAAATCAAAAAACCGATGGCTGTCATCGCAGCGCATCCGGTTGATCTGATTGCGCTTTCGCGCATTGAAGAAAGTTTTTCCGCCCCGCCGGCTGATTATTATTTCAACCGTCGCAAAGAAAATTGTTTTTTAACCGGCATAACCCCTTCCCCAAACAACAAATATTTTAACCACCTTCTGCTTTCCTATCCGGTTGAATTTGATCTCTTTTTTCATTTTCACACTGAAAAAATATATTTAGTGGAAATCGGCTCAAAATTAGGAGAAAATTTTGTCTTAAAGCATAAAAATATATTTTTCCCCACTCAAATCACTATTAAAATTCCCCCGATTAAAACAGAAAAAAATATTTTTAGCGATCCGGTAAAATTAGCAAAAATTATAGAAAAATCGCAAGGCAAAAAAATCTGGAAAGAATTGGAAAAAATTTGTCTGAACTGCGGGATTTGCGCTTGGGTCTGCCCGCTTTGTTATTGCTTTTCTATCAATGATGAAATTTCTAGCAGCGGCGATGCATGTAAGCGCTGCCGACAATGGGACAGTTGCGTTTTGCCCAAATTCAGCCAAATTTCCGGCGGCTATAATTTCCGACCAACTCCCGGAGACCGACTTGACAACTGGTATTATCATAAATTTGTCCGCGCGGTGCGCGAGCGGGGAAAAATTGACTGCGTGGGGTGCAATCGTTGCATTGAAAACTGTCCCGCCAAAATCAACTTTCGCAAAATAATCAAAAAATTAGCGACAAAGAAAGAATAAATTTTCAATTTTGATTATTAGACATTTGAAATTTATTTGAAATTTGTTATTTGGATTTTGCCATTTATGTTAAACCCTTATCTTCCCCAAACCGTAAAAATCATTGATACTTTTCAAGAAACTCCGACCATCAAACGGATAGATTTTAGGGTAAATTTTTCACCAGCGTTACTTACAAAAAAAATGACTTTTGTCCCCGGACAATTTATTTTAGCCGGTGTCTGGGGCGCGGGCGAAGCGCCATTTGGCTTGACCAATTCTCCTTATAATCGAAAAAGGTGGCAAATTATGGTAAGAAATACTGGCGGGCGGGTAACCTCATCGCTTCACCGCCTGAAACCCGGGGATACAATGACTATGCGCGGACCGTACGGCAACGGCTTTCCGCTTCAAAAAATGACTAACATGGACATCGTCGCCATGGCCGGAGGTTGCGGCATTCCGCCGATTGCCTCGCTAATAGAATTTATCACCGTCAATAGAAATAATTTCTCAAAAGTATATTTGGTTTACGGCGCCGGTTCTCCCGAAGAATTTGCCGGAAAATCGCGTTTTACCCACTGGCGCAACAAAAAAATCGAAGTTATCCTTACTATAGATAAACCGCAAAAGGGCTGGGCTGGACGAGTGGGATTTGTGTCAGAGCATATCAATAATTTGTCTTTTGACGCGCAAAAAACTTATGTCGCAATGTGCGGACCCGGACCAATGTTCGCAGGAACTGCCGCCGCATTTTTGCAACTTGGCGTAGCGGACCAAAGAATTTATCTATCAGCCGAAAGAAAAATGAGTTGCGGTATCGGCAAATGCCAGCACTGCACCTGCGGAAAACATTATGTCTGTTTAGACGGTCCGGTCTTTAGTTGGAATCAAATTAAAGATATGCATGATTAAAAAATACAAGGATACAAGAAACAAGATACAAACAAATTTCAATATTCAATTTTCAATTTTAGTTTAGAATTTGGAAATTGATATTTGTTTGCGTCCTTGTATCTTGGTTATTGTATCTTATTGCATGCACAAATCCCGCACCCTAAAACATTATCGAATCTTAATTCTAATTTAATTATGAAGCCAACTATTGCCATTTATGATTTTACCGATTGCGAAGGATGCGAAGTCCAACTCATATCTTTACTTGAAGATTTTTTAGAAATTGAAAAAAGAGTTGAAATTGTCAACTGGCGCTTGGGACAGGAAGATAATCACCAGATACAATTTGATATCTGCATTATTGAAGGAACGCCCATCACGCGCGAAGAACAAAAATTGTTGCGATCGCTTAGAAAACGATCAAAAATTTTGGTGGCGCTCGGGGCTTGCGCGGCGCTCGGTGGCGTGCCGGCAAGTGTTGACCAAACGCAAAGAAAAAAATGGCTGAAAAAAATTTATGGCGCAAAGTATAAATCGCGCGGCGACTCTGCCAAACCTTTGTCAAATTTTGTCAAAGTTGATGCGATTATTCCGGGTTGTCCGGCGACTAAAAAAGACATTTTACGAGCGATTACAGATTTATTAGACGGAAAAATTCCGGCAACACAAAACTTTCCCGTTTGCAAGGAATGCAAAGCCAACAACAATCCCTGCCGACTCTTAAATAACCAACCCTGTCTTGGACCGGTCTCAATCGGAGGTTGCGATGCAATTTGCGTGTCAGGCGGCGCGGGATGCTGGGGTTGCCGGGGATTATTGGAAAACGGCAATCTGCCCGCATTTCGCAAAACCCTAGAAAAGTTTATGACAAAACAGGAAATTGAGCAATTTATGAGTGTGTTTTTGTCAAACGACCTCATCATTAATAAACCAAACACTAAAACTTAAAGTTTAAAACTAATGTAATTTTGAATTTTAAATTGTGATTTTGCCTGCCCGCTAATCGCCTGAGCGATAGCGATGGCGGGCGGGAGATTTGCCTGCCCTGCCAGAATGTCATGCCAAAGGCAGATCCGCCTCTGGCGGAAAATCTACTTGTAAATTCCTGCAATCAGGATATTGCAAGAGATTGAATGCAGGTGGGAGATTTGAGATTTGAATTTTGGGACTATAGATTATGAACATCATCGCAAAAATTGAAGGGCATGGCGCGCTGGACATTGACTTCTCAGCCAAAAAAGCCAAACTTAGAATTTTGGAAGGCGAACGGCTGTTTGAAGGAATTTTGGTTGGACGACCTTTTGACCAAACCTACTGGATTACTCCCAGAATTTGCGGCGTTTGCCCGATAGTCCACGCGCTGGCTTCAGTCAAAGCGGTTGAACGGGCATTTCGCGCGCAAGTAAGTTCTCAAACCATTCATTTGCGATCGCTTTTATTTTGCTCACAAATGATCCAATCGCACATTTTACATCTAGTATTTTTAAGTTTGCCTGATTATCTTGGACTTGATCGCGGCACAGAAATTAAAGACCAACACCCGCGTTATTTTTCATTCGCGCTGAATATTAAAAAGGCGGCTGATTTTATCGCAGAAACAATCGGCGGCAGAGCAGTGCATCCCACCACTATCACTGCTGGCGGTTTTTTCCGTCTGCCTAAAATTTCCCAAATTAAAGCCATTAAATCGCAACTGATGCAGATATTAAATGACGCGGAAGGGGTCTTAAATTTAGCCCTGTCGCTTGATTATCCGCAGCTTAAAAATCCCTGCGAATATCTGTCCGCTTGCCCGTATGACGAAAATGAATACCCCATTTATAATTATCAAAAAATATTGTCTAATCGCGGTTTTGGTCTTAAAATAGAAAATTATCAAACCGAAATCAAAGAAAAAGTTGTTAGCAATTCCACGGCAAAATTCGCGCGCCGAAAAGGTAGTGGCTTTATGGTCGGCGCGCTGGCGCGCATGGCGCTTTTTAGCGATCGCTTTTCGCCGCTGATCAAGAAATATTTGGAAAAAATTGATATTGAAGAAATGAAATTTAATCCATTTTACAATAATTTAGCGCAGCCGTTTGAAATCTTGCATTACACTGAGCAGGGAATTTTGCTCTGCGATAAAATCTTGCGCGACGGTTTAGACGAACGACCAACGGTCGGTTTCAAAATCAAAAGCGGTCGCGGCGTCGGCGTGATGGAAGCGCCGCGCGGCACGCTTTATCATGACTATACTTTTGACGCTAAAGGCAATGTTCTTAAAGCCAATATCATCACGCCGACGGTGCAAAATTTAACCCATATTGAAGAAGACGGCAACGCGCTTTTACTCACTTGCGATCGCTCAAAAAATGAATGTATTGATCTGATTAAAATGCTCATTCGGGCTTATGATCCCTGTATCACTTGCAGTGTGCACTAATTAACTTAACTAACCCAAATTTGCAAGCCCGACGGGCTTGCAAATTTGGGTTAATCCAATGTATTAAAAAACAAAAATTATTGCTCTATATTTTTTTTCTGCTAATATAGATATTAGACTTGCAAAAACTCTTTTGCTGGCGCATCATTGAAAACAGGAGGAAACCCAATGAACGCAAACCAAAACGCCAAATTGGAAATGCAAAACATTTGGATAGGCAAGCCAGCAGCGCTAAAACTATTACTGCGCGTCGGCTTATCCTGCCTTGCCCAACCGCGCACCCTATCAAATCAATTTCAATTATTGTTTACGCTTGATACTCCGACACTTTATGACTTATTTATTATTATTCCAACGATTGCTATTGACTTACTGAAATACTGTCACAAAAAAGAACAAACTACCATTGAAAAAAATGACATTTTAGAACTTTTAGCCAGTCGCGATCATCTTACTCCCTCAATAGAATATCTTAAAAACCCGGAACGTTCTATGACACCAGAAAACCAAATGTATTCAGGACGGCTTGCAGAATTGGGTATTGACCTTTCCACTCCTTGCAACCAATCTGTTTTCTTGTACAGCGATCTGCTTACTTTTGGACGGATCAGGCAGATACAACAAAACGAACATACATTAGCCGAAGTTATGTCAGAGACCAAACCGGGCACAATTCTGCAAAATGTTGGTGTTCCGGAAGATTTACAAAAGGATGCCGTGCCCAGCGCGCGAGTTTGCACGCATTTTGGAATTGTGGTATTTGTCGGACAACCTCACCATAATTCTTTACTCAACCGCTTACTGGCCGGACAAAAACATTGCCAAAACAAAAATATTTTTAATGATTTACTGCCAAACATTGACTATCGGCATTTTTGCCCAGCGGAAAATCCAGATCAAAAAGACCCCAAAAACGGAGCCAATCTAATTGAATGGTCCAGACCGCTGCTAACTAATAAATAGGACTTAACTCGCGAGACAATTTTAACATCTCATCTGCGCTTTTTTTGTCAAGAATTTGTATGGCAATATCCCCGTGGGCGATCAGCCAATCGCCCTTTTTTAATTTGGGCAAAAGCGACACATCAACCAAATGCGAATGATTTTCGCCTTGAACTTGGGCTTTTTCGCCCCTAAACCCGATTATTTTCATTGGAGTGGCGAGACACATAGTCCTCCCTTCAGTCGGGAATTTCTAATTTTTAATTTCTAATTTCTAAACAAATCCGAAATTCCAATGATTAAATTTTTAAAACTATTTTATTCGGTGAATTTTAAGGTAGAGAGGATTTGGTCGAAGATTATAATATCACCATTATATTTACTGCAAATATCAAATGTTATTTTATTTGCATTACCCAATTTAATTATTGCTGAATTGTAGTTATCTCCTATTTTGCTTCCACTAGATGTATTAGCATTGAAAATTCCGCTTAATCGAATAGTCTCATGCGAATCAACTTTTATTATTTTTGTCTGGAAATTATCAATAGTTGGATAGCTAGATTGATTAGCTAAATTATTAAATAAACCTGTAAATCCCTCTACCATAACAAAATATTTGGTAGGGCAATCTTCATTACCCAAGCTTTTTTTATTCTTATCATCAGTAATTCCGATATAATACTGATTACGATTAGTCGACTCATCCACCATATGATATTCGATAATAAAATGGTTCTCCGGATACTTAAAACTAAATCCATATTTCTCGTTGGTATAAGTTTTCCAGTCGGCCGTCGGATCGGCTGGTATAGTTTCACTAGTCGGAATTTCCCCGCTGATGGCATCCGTCTCGTCTGTCTGCTCTTCAATTACTGGCGCCTCAGGCGGAGTATTATTATCCTGCTGGATTTTTACCAAATAAAACACGCCAATACTTATGCCAGTTAAAATTATCACTGACAAAATTATTACAAGAATCGGCATTACTATGCCTTGCCCAAAATGATTGTTTTTCATATTAATTATTCTCCCTGTTATTTACACGACTTACGCACTTTTATTTTTAATATATTTTCGCAGGATAATTGACTTCGACGCCATCCGCAGCCGAGCGGGCCGGTCTTTGATCTTGCGAAGCAAGCATCAAAGGAGCGAGGCAGATTTTGGAGAAAAACATTTTACCCCAAAGTTATCATCCAAAAAAATTTTGGTTGTTTTCCAGGATAAATCATAACACAATTCAAATCTTAATATTGCGCTATCGCGATTCATTTTCGTTTTTCTGGCAGACAGCGCTTCCCCCAATCTCTCTACCGCTTTTTCGAATTTATTGAAACTGACGCTAAACTTTGTCATATGTTATCTCCTCAATATATTCTTGGGCAATCTGCTGAAAATCTTTATCGCTTCGGCTAAAATCAACCACATCAATTTTATATAAAATCGGCAATTCTTCAATTTCATCTTTGATTTTGCCTAAAACGGCAAGATCAATCGGGCGCGTGCCCTTTATACCGACATCAATATCTGATCGCTCGCTATTCTCCCCTGAAACGCGCGAGCCAAAAAAGAAAATTTTATACTTTTTTAAATCTAAGTGCTTGACAAAAATTTTCAACAATTGCTTTTCTAACTTCTTTTGCGAAATATGTTCTAACTTCATAATCCAATTCTACCATTTTCTGCCACAAAATCAATCAAATTAGGACTTTCAGGTCCTGGACAAATCCTTTGAAAATATTCAAAAAATCCGCGCCTAAAACCGAATCCCGCACCCTTAACATTCCGGTCTTTGGCAGTTCAGCAGAAGCAGTCGCTGTACCGGTTGCCGTGGCTGAGACCTGGGCAGTATTAGTTGAAATATTCCCTGTTGTGTCAAACGAGCGAACCACGAAATAATAAGTCGTTCCCGCGCTAAGCCCGGTATTTTCATAAGAAATGGCGGTTTTAGAATTTAGGGTTGTCACCAAGCCGCCAATTGTTCCAGACACAGTCGAGCGATAAATCTTGATGCCAGAAAAATCCGCGTCAGTCGGATTGGTCCAGGCGAGGGTCGCCTTATTGTCGCCGGCAGTAGCGGAAATTCCGCTGGGCGCGCTCGGCGCAGTCGTGTCAGCCACATCAGTGGTAATGGCAAACACCGTGAAGTGATCCACTGAAATGGTAATCGTATTATTGTCTTTATCCACGATCACATTGGATACCTGCTCCCATTCTCCAGTAGTTTCATTGTAGTATTTAAGCGTCAAATCGTCTTCAGTCAACCCCTCGGCGCTCAATACCCCTTCGGTAAAAGGAAAAGTAATCGTGATAGAAGCATTGAAGGTAGAAACCGCAGTGCCGTCTGGTTCGGTAATGGAAAAGTCATAGCCGTACCACAGCGGCTTATCGCCTTTCTGCGCCGGCAGAGTGGCTTTGGGCGTGGCAGTAAAGGTAACCGAAGCCGGCGGATTATTTAGATCCGACACCGCGGCATTGGCAGGAATGTTGATTTTCGTGTCGTCAGACAAAGAAATGGTTTTGAGCTTGGTCGGATCAAAAGTTACGGAAGTCGCATCCGGTAAGGTCCAGTTTTTCTCTTTCAAAACAATGTTTTGAGTGAAAGTATCTCCGCTGCCAGTCTCCACCAGATATTCGTCAGACATATAGACTTTTTGGCTGTCTTCTTTGGACGCGCCCATGTGCCAGACATCGTTTTTAGTCGCGTTGGCAGAATAACTGCCGTTGGTGTCAGCATTCACCTGACTGCCGCCGCCTTTCTCTGCCCATGCCCAGACATAAGCCGCAGTTTTGGCGCCGCTCAAAGTAACCGTACCGTTAATATGGGCGTCAACCTGACGGAAAGTCAAATTCACGGTTGCCGGATTAGAGCTATCCACTGTCACCTGCTGTTCTTCGGGGGTAATATAGCCTTGAGCAGTCTGCTGCCAATAAGGCACGCCGGCATTGACATAATAAGTCCCAGCTGGAACATTCATGGTGAAATTGCCGTCAGCGTCAGTCCAGGCAGTGTTGGCATAATACCACATTCCTTTGCCGCTTCCGGACTCTTTTTTACCGCTGCGGGTGTCAAAACTCACGGCGATATTCTCCATTGCCGCGCCGTCGTATTTTTTCACCGTACCGGAAATCCGCGAATCAATCTTGCGCAAGGTGATATCTTTGACAATCGTCTGTCCGGAACTAATGGTGATTTTATTGTCATCCATCAACTGTGAGGCGTAACCGGAATTGTAATCCACCCAGTAGCTCATATACCAAGTGCCGGCTGATACTGCCATGGTGTATTGCCCGGTAGCAGTATCCACCGAGCCGCCGGCCCAAGCATATTTATTATTGGTGGCGCTCACCCATGCCCATTTGCCGGTTATTGCGTTGCCGTCGGTATCTTTGAGATAACCAGTAATAGTCGCATCTTTTTTAAGCATTACGATTTGGGCAGTGGCAGTTGCTCCAGCCGCCACCGTCACTTGGGTCGGATCCCCGGGGCTGTAATCATTGCCGCCCCAGCCCACAGTGATTTTATGGGTGCCAGCCGGAACTTTCATCGTAAATTGACCATTGGTGACTGACGCGCCGACATTGGAATACCAATACTCTTTGCCTAAATCCGAAGTATCAATATAAGCCCACGAGTTGAGAGTTGTAAGGACCGCGCCGCTGGAATCCACCACTGTTCCGCTGATGGTGGCATTGAGCGTCATAAAGGAAAAATTATTGCCTGACGAAGCCGTACCGCTCACAACAGTAATTGCCTTGGGTTTGCCCAGATAAGTGTAGCTTGAATTCCAACTGGGATAGGCGTTCACCTGCCAGTCGCCCGGAGAAACAAGTAAAGAATAGTTGCCTGAAGAATCAGTGGTGGCGTTTGCCCAGTCATAATTGCCGCCGCTCTTCCACGCATAGACATTGGCGCCTGACACGCCGCTGCTGTTTTCATCTGTTACCGCGCCGGTGATATAATCGGTTTTCGCGCCGTAGACAATTTTCAGGACGATCCCCGTGTCACTCTCGCCCACTGTCAGACTGCCGCTATTTAATTTATCCCAGCCGCCGGACGAATTTTGCTGATACACTCCGTCCAGATAATAAGTATTGCTGGACGACCACGGATAAACTTTGAATTTACCGGTGATCAGCCGTCCGGTAAACGAATTAGTATTATACAAACTGGCGTAAAAACCAGACCAAGGGGAGGCGGTCTGATAGATTGACACTCCGCCATTGGTAATGGCTGTTTCAGTGCCATTGGCATCACGATACACCATCGTGCCAGCCACCACGCACTTGGGTATGGTTGCGGTAAAATTTAGGGTTGTGGTTTCAGTGGTCTGGTTATTGGCAAAAGAAATATCCTGGGCCGTGCCAGTATAGACCCAGTTGCCGCTCCAACTGTTGGAAAGGTTGACTGACCAGTTGCCGCCGCCCAGTTTCATCGTGTAATAACCCTGACTGTCAGTCTGGGCATAGCCATAATCCCAAGTGCTTTGCTGGTTGGCGTAAATATAAGCGTCAGTAATCGCCGAGCCATTATCAGCCAGCACCCGCCCGCTAATCGTCTTGGTTTTGAGCTCCATGGTAATGTCTTTCAACTGAATGGAGCCGCTGTGAGTGATAGTGGCGGTATAACGTTTGATATCCTGTCTGTCCCAAGGCGGAGACACAGTCAGGGTGTAGGAACCATTGGGCAAAGTATCCCCCAACTCATAGTAGCCAGTATTGCTGGTCTGGGCATAAGCATAACCGGTGTAGTTGGAATTATACATTGACAAATAGGCGCCGCTTAAAGCTGAACCGCCCGCAGTCACTGTGCCGTACACTGCCACCGAACCAATGGTAAAAGTGTCTGACAGATATTCGCGCTTGCTGTAGCTGCCGTCCACATCCGTGCCCCAGCGGTTGGTGTAAATATGGAGCTGATAGCCGCCGGCGTAAGAGGGGTTACGGATGCTGTCAATTTTAATCTGGACTGTTTTACCGCCGGTTAAAGTCTGGCTGGACTTGACCACGAATGCCATAGTATTGCCGCTGAAATAGGCTTTTTCCAGAACCGTGGTGTCAGTCGCGCCGTCAATTTTAATGTAGTCCACAGTCGCGCTGTAGGTGTCAAAATAGCCGGAATCATTGCCGCGGAAAATCATATAAATATAGCCGTACGCCTTCAAATCGCTGGTCGGAGTGAACCCGACCGTGTAATTTGACAATTGTCCGGTGCTGGTATTGGACGGCGAAACAGTAATGCTAGAAATCGTGCCAGCTTTGGCTTTAGGCGTTTCTGATTTTTGAGATAATTTTCCCGCGCTTAACCAGACCGCTAAAATAGCGATTGCCATAAAAATCGCCCCCCGCTTAAAAAATTTCATAAACAAGTTCATTTTCCCTCCTTGTTATTTTACTTTGTTATTTTACTTTGATTATCAATTAATCAATTATATGATACCACTTTTCTAAGAGCCTGTTAAATAACTACTCTAAGTTTACAGCAAAAGACGATATTTTAATTATACCATAATGACCAAGTCGTGCAAAAAAATGCCCAATGGGGTTTAATGAAATTATATTCGCACCTTGAAAAGAAGAGGCAACATGCGACAACGGAAAAACGCTGTAGTTGACTTTTAATCCCGCCTTGGCGGGATTACGCTCGGCGAGGCGGGAAACGCAAACTTTACTAATTGGCTGCGGGGCTTGGACTCGAACCAAGATACCATTCTCCAGAGGAATGTGTCCTGCCATTAGACGACCCCGCAATGTCTGTGGCAAAAAAAGTGTCAATATAATTTGTCAATTCGACATATCCATACCTGCAAACAGGTCAGACCTGTTTGCAGGTATGGATATGTCGAATTATGTTAAATTTCAGGTATAGGGATAGCAATTTTTCGGCGGATTTCTGCCAGGAAAAGTCCGCGGCGCGGACTTTTCCGGCTAAAATATACTTTTCCCGCAAAGCGCTGTCTTTCAACAATGAATAAATCGCGTCGGCTATTTCTTCTATACTTTCAGAATTGAATTTCAAAGCCGCATCCTGCGCAACTTCACCGGTGGCAGAGGCGCGCGAACAAGTCACGGCTGTACCCGAGGCAAACGCTTCCAAAACCGGGATATTAAATCCTTCTGCCATAGTCGGCGAGACGAAAATACTGGCGCCCTGATAAAGTGCCGGCAAGTGTTGACTCTCAACCGAACCAATCATCTTAACTCGTTTTTCCAGCCCAATTTTTTTAATCAGCGCTGGCATTTTGTAATAATCGTCGTATATTTTTCTCTGAGGTGAAAAAACCCCACCGGCTAAAATCAAATCTTGTTTAAGGCCGGGCGCAATTTTTTTGTAAGCCAACACCAACTTTCTGACATTCTTACGAATATCAAATCCACCCAGATAAAAAATATACTGTCTCTGAATTTTATATTTCTGCAAGACCTTTTTTATGAGCGGCGCGCTTAATTTTTTATCAAATTGTTTCTGATAACCATTATATATCACGCAAATTTTTTCTTCTGGCAAATTAAATGTCTTGGCAATATCTTGCTTAGAGGTCTCTGAAACCGTGACAATCCAATCGGCAAAATGCGCGCTCCAACGAGTAAAGGCGCGCAAAAACTTAGCCAAAAAAGAATAATTGTAGCCGGGAAAATTCCACGGAATGACATCGTGAATACTATTTATCTGGGGAATTGAGCGAATTAAAACAGAAGTTACCGGATAAAAATGGTGAACTAAATCGCATTTTTCTTTTTTTGCCCCCCACATAATCTGAAATTGCTCCCACCAAAGTTTGCCAAGCGCCACACCAAAAAAATTGCAAGGTATAATTACTTTTATCTTAAAATTGCTGGGCAATTTCAAATCCACCTTAGCGGATGTAAAAATTATATACTGATTTTTTTGGTCTATTTTTGCCAAACCCTTCAAAAGCCCTATAGTATAATCCCCAAACCCAGTATACGGACGGGACAAAAAATAGCCGTTAATGACGATTTTCATATTTCCTTCTTCGTTTTTATATTTTAATTATTTTTCCAATTGCCCTTTTAATCCTCTCCAAACTTTCCTCTCTCCCCAATGCCCAAGCGATTTCTGAGGGTTGAGGAGAAGCAGACAAGCCAGACAAAGCCACGCGCGCGCTCCAAAACACATCGCCGTTTGACAAATTATTTTCTGCCACAACTTGCTCCAATTCTTTTTTAATCAAGTCCTCACGTTTCCACGCCCCTGCTTGTGCCTTCCTCAACCTAATATATACTAGGTTCAAGGCATATTTTGTGTCTTTGAGGGTTGATTTTTTGAAAATTAAAAGTTCACTGGAATAATCGGGCAATTTTTCCAAAAATTTAACCCTGTCCTGAAAGTCAGTCAATCGTTCCATTCGATCGCGCGTAATGGCAAAATATTTTTTAAATTTTTGCTTGCTAATTTTAACTTTGACAAATTCTTTCAGATAATCCAAAACCTTGTCTTTTGGCAAATTTCGGATATACCAAGAATTTATACTTAAAAGTTTTGTTTCGTCAAAAATCGCCCCAGCTTTTTGAACTCGTTTCAAATCAAACTCTTGTGCCATTTCTGATAAAGTCAAAAATTCTTTATCATTTTTGGGATGAAAACCCAAAAGAAATAAAAAATTTACTAACGTTTCGGGTAAAATTCCATTTTTACGATATTCCAAAAGCGAAACCGCTCCGGCGCGTTTTGACATTTTACTTCTGTCCGGCGCCAATATCAAAGGTATATGCGCGTATTTTGGCAAATCCATTCCCAATGTCTTAAACAATAAAATCTGACGCGGAGTGTTGGAAATATGATCTTCGCCGCGAATGATGTGAGTAACGCCCATCAAATAATCATCGATGACATTGGTAAGCAAAAACAAAGGCGAACCATTAGACGCGACAATCACAAAATCCTTGATTTTATGTCCCGGAAAAGAAATTT
Source organism: Candidatus Berkelbacteria bacterium Licking1014_7 (assembly GCA_007376535.1). Taxonomy (GTDB): domain Bacteria; phylum Patescibacteriota; class UBA1384; order GWA2-35-9; family CG2-30-39-44; genus VMGK01. The sequence continues at coordinate 33,612 of VMGK01000009.1, forward strand.
TTCCGCGGATTAAATCATCAAATTCAATGATAGACAGTTTTTTCCCAGTAAGCGCTGCCTCAACATTTAACCAAATCGCGCCGTCCGCTTTATAGGCAAACCCATATTCCATCAATCTGTCAATATAGCGCCGGTACTCTTTTCTTCGTTCAAATTGCCGGATAACATCGCCTTCCCACTTGATACCCAACCATTTTAAGCCAGTAATAATATCTTTTTCGTATATTTTCTGGCTCCGTTTTCTATCCGTATCCTCAATTCGCAAATACATTTTGCCCGCCATTTTTTTGGCAAACAAAAAATTAAACAACGCCGTGCGAGCGGTGCCAAGATGCAAAAACCCAGTTGGCGAGGGAGCAATGCGGGTTATAATCATAGAAATTTAAATTAGAATTAAAAATTTCAGAAATAAAGAATCCGCAGAGCGGCATTCTTTGTTCCGCTATTTGATTTCTTATTTAATTTCTTCATTCTTACTTTTTATTTCGAACCCATTGCAAAACTCTTAATCGTAGCGAAATATGATCACATTTGAGCGAAAAATACGAAACGTGAGGAAGCATCCGCCAAGGCGGACGATGACGAATTCACTTCAATAATACAAATATTCTTTTTTCTATCGCGCGCCAAAATATCAATTTCGCCAAAAGAAAAATGCCAATTGCGTTTCAAAATTTTATATTTGTTTTGACGCAAAAATTGACAAGCCCGATCCTCGGCTTGATTACCAATAGCGCGATTATTCATTTTCTTTTTTTAATTTATACATACACTTTATTGTAAACTAATCATTTTTACAATATCTTGGGTTAAGATGTACCCATTGCAATGTTTAAGCAAGCCCAAATACGAGGACAGGTTTTTTTTATTGACTCTTTTTAGCATCCGATTCTTGGTTTTTGTGCGCAGTATTCGATGATGTGGCAACATAACATAGCCCAAGAAATCGATTCCTTGACCCAATTTTCGAACAATTGTTTTTCTTTCGTGCAATTTCCACTTCAGGTTATCTTTAAGAAAAATTCTACAAAGATTCCCGCCTAGATGGGTTTCTTTTGAAGTCGCTCTTGGCGACATTGTTTTTAAGCAAGCGGTCTTGCCTGAAAGCCAGCCAGGAGTGTCTATATTTCCTTTTGCCCTATGGGCCAGCCGTAGCCGACCCTATTTTGGGCATAAAGGATATAGAGATTTCGGCGGTTTTGATCCGTAGACCAAAACTCACTACCTACTCTCAGGATGGATATTATCATAAAATTTAATTGTTGTAAAAAAAGGGCGGAACGCATCCACGAATGAATGTATTCCGCCCCAAGAAGCGGTGAAGTTTGGCCAAAGGCCGATGGACCAAAAGGCCCAAAGATCCTAAAGGCCAATCTCCACAGGAACTCCCTCGACGGACGCACCGACATGGCCGAAGGCAACCCCGGGACACCAGCGCCGATAGACGCCGAGACCGTAGCCGAGACCCCAGTGGACACGGAGCGGGCCACCGCCGTAAATTGTCGCAGTACGCGACCAGACAGAGAATCGGAACTTCCTGCCGGCGGTGATGGCAACTAGATTGCACATCAGGGCATCACGACCGGCGGTCGCGATCGGCATTCTGCGCTTGCGAGCGACTCTTTGCTGGTTGTTCCAGCTCAAGCCGGTCATCCAGCGAGGGAGCTCGTAGCCGATCACCCAGGTGGGCTCGGTGACTGCCGGCTCTTCTGCCCAAGCATAGTCCTTGCCCGAAAACCATCCGGACCACAGGATGTCCGAACGGATGGTACCGGCCACGAACTCGTCGTGCTTGACGCCCCACCAGTTGCGCTGGTTGGTGAGCGAGGTCGGCACTCCGCCAACTTCTGGCAGAGCCAACCAAAGAACTGGGATCGTTGCCCACTCTGTGGTCTGGCAAAACTTCACCAGCTCCTCCATTTGCCCTACCGTGTAGGGAACGGGAATCTGCGGGCACCAGCCCGCCTTGAGCTTCAGCGGGTTGCGGTTGCACCGATTTTGCCCCTGCATCGCCTTCTCCCACTCCTTGGGACCGATAACGATCAGTCCCTTGATGCAACGGAAGGGGCGGAGCGTGTCATCGACGGCGGTGTCCTGCTGGGCAACCACCGGATTGCCTTGGAAGGGGCGGAGCGTGTCATCGACGGCGGTGTCCTGCTGGGCAACCACCGGATTGCCTTCGATGAGCAACTGCATTTCTCCCATCACGATGTCAAAGTCGACACCGCCGATACCGAACCTTAGACGATCGTACAGCTCTTTCTCTCTTTTGCTGTACAATCCCAACTGCTCGTCAGTAACAACCTGTCGTCCGGTCGTCATAACAAGCCCTCCCTCCTTGCGTGGTTTAACGAGTTTATCACGCTACCTCTATTAGCTCCTTAGAGCCCAGCTGGCTACCCTTCGACTTGCGCTCAGGGCAAACCCTATGATAGCCAATTGGGCTCCAAGGAAATAATTTTAAGGTTCGCATAATTCAGTCCAAACATACTTCAAAAAAACCATTTTGTCAATGGTATGAGCTTCTTAGTATATGCTAAGAATAAAGAATCCGCAGGAGCGGCATTCTTTTTTACGCTATCCGCCAGCTGGCGGAGTAATGGGATTTTACTGCGCCTCGCTCTTTCTTCTGAAAGGGCGGTTTTTTCTTTTCCTCTTTGGCTTGGGCGGCTGCCTCTTTCTGCTTTTTGATTTTCTCAAGTTCTTCTTCTAACGTTGGCTCTTCCCAAATTTTCAGGGCTTTTTTCTCTTTATTTAAAGTGATTTTTGAGGACTTAATTGTTTTCAAATAATTAAGTTTGGCGCGGGCAACTTTCGAGGTCTTAACTCGCTCAATTTTAATAATGCTGGGTGAATGAAGCGGGAAAGAATACTGAACGGCAATCCCGCCTGAGGCAATTTTATAAACCGTAAATTGCGCGTCAATCCCTTGGCCGTGTTTAATCGCAATCACCACGCCTTCAAAAATCTGGACGCGCGTTTTCTTGCCGTCTTGATAACAATGGTGAACTTTAACCCAATCCCCGGGACGGATTTGCGCCGGGTTTTTTTTCAAATGTTTTTTTGAGTATTCCAATATCTTTTGATTCATAAAAATTATTATAACAAATCTTTTACTGCAAATCAACCCCATATACAAACCTCGTAGGTTTGTATATGGTAACAGGTATGGGCTACCCTAAATAGTTCTCTAAAATGACTTTTTTAATTTTGGCTAATTCGCGCTGACGATTGATTCTTTCTATGCAAAATTTGTAATAACCTTTTTTATCCCTATCTATTAAATGCTTAAATTTACAAATTTGTATCTTTGAATCAATACGAGTGTATTCCTTAAAAGACGAATATTCCCAATCCTGCGGATTTTTTATCAACCTGGCTGTAACCGGATTAAGATGAATATATCTTGTTAAATGCAAAAGTTGCTCGTCGGTTTCAACCAATACAGATTTGAACCTTGATTCCCATAAGGGTCCTTTGCGTTTGTGCCTGATATTAAAATACCGCGTGTAGCTGTTTAGGGTATCGCTGATAATTTTAGATGTGCCGCCATCAACCAATTGCTGAAGTATAAAATGAATATGAGTTGGCATTAAACAATAACAAATAATCTCTACTCTTCTTGTTGCTTTTTGAGGGTCGTTATAGTTGTATATGATTTGTTTTCTAGTTCTGCTTCCACTGCGTTGCAATTCTGAAAAACTCACTTTTTTTTCTTGGCTGTTATAATACAAAAAAGAATATAGGAATCTTTCAAAATCCGCGTCACTATTAAAAATTTTATATCCGGAAATGCTTCGGCTAATAATATGAAAAATCCCTTCCGTATATAATGGTTTTTTCCTCATCATATTAATAACCATTATATACAAACCTCGTAGGTTTGTATATGGTTCAGGTTAGAATCTTTAAAAAAGTGGTGGAAAATGGAAAAATGCAGATAGAACAATCAAAAAAAAATGGCGTAATGTCAAAAAAATATTATAGATTGTGTCTTAAAAATGAAGGAGGTCGCCGTCCCCCGGGTGAGGGGAACGGCGACCAGAGAACCCGCGCCTGTTGGTGCGAAACGCTTGAGCATGAGCTCGTGCACCAAGCGGGGTATGACGGGGCGCGGGCGGGGACACCTGAAAGCCCGAAGATCCAGACGGAGTAGTGATTATGATTTCCGTACTCACGTGATCTTTTCGGGACTTTCAGGTTGCGAGCCCCCGCGCGGGCGGGCTCACTTGTCCCAAAGGGGTGGGGCTCGCTAGGACGGCAAAGTGGCGATCACCTTACCGTCGTGCTGAATCCCCCACAACCTTAATGACCTGCCGTTTCCCTTGAATATCGGTCTCATCAAGGGTGGATTAGCGTGGTCACTGAGGTGGGGGGCGGCGATGTCAACCAAGGTATCCAGATCACTTTTCTGGAACTTTGCCCCATTGGCAACAGCTGCCTGTCGCAATTGAGCTAGTGTTCCGTCTTTTGATCCGTTGACAGTGATCTCGGCGCCGATAACCTCTTCCATTTCCATCTCTTCTCACCTCCTCTCTCTTCTCAAGTCCCCGGACGACCCTTGCGCCCGATCCCGTTTTCCGCCGAGAGGCGAATTACGGAAAACCCGAGAGAGGGATGATTAGTTGGACTTACCTCCATTCCTTATCCTTTCGTGTTTCTTTCTGCCATTCCCCTTTCGGGGGGGTCGGGGCAACGGGCAAAGCCCGTATGGGAGCATCACTCCCATCTTCTCGAGTTCCTCCATATCCTCTCGAGAAATCCCGACTTTTGACATCTGACATCATCCTCTCAAAGTACTCCCTTTTCTGCTTTTTGGATTTGCCCGAGCCCAAAAAACTAAGCTCAAGCAAGCAGAAAAGGTTGCCGCGATCTTTTGCGACACAATTGATTACAAGATTTAAGAATTTAGATTTAAGATTTTAGAATATACTAAATTCAGATTAACCTTTATAAACAATCGTCTCGCAAAAAAACTTTTTTATTCTTCTGCCTAATAGTTTTTCACTTTAAAGTTTAACTTTGAGATTTGAGATTTGAGATTTGCCTGCCCCGTATTGCTCCGCCATCTGGCGGAAGCTTTCGGGGAGATTTGGAATGATATTCACCACGGTCTTTTTTTTCAAATTGCCGTCAAATCGTCTAATTTTTTTATAAATATACTTAACTACCCCGGGCGCAGTGGCAAACAAAGTATCATCGCCTCCGCGTCCGACATTCTTGCCAGCATAATATTTACTGCCACGTTGTCTCACTAAAATCATTCCCGCCAAGACATTCTGCCCGCCTAACTTTTTGACTCCGAGCCGCTTCGCTTGGCTATCTCTGCCTAATTTTGTACTGCCTTTGGCTTTTGTATGAGCCATGTTCCTCCTTTGGCTAATGCCAAAGTCGTCAAATGCAAATCTCAAATCTCCCGCCCGCCATCGCTATCGCTCAGGCGATTAGCGGGCAGGCAAAATGACAATTCAAAATGCAAAATGACATTATTTTAGTGGCAAATGTCTAAACTCTAAATAAATGCAAAATGCAAATCTCAAATCTCAAAATGCAAAATGCAAAACTCAAAATGACAATTTAAAAATTAAAAATTATCAGAAACTTTTTAAACTTGGTTATATTGCATATTATACCCACCGATTTTACATTTGTCAAGCAATACGTTAAATTAAAGAAAGATTCTAAAATCCAACATCCGAAAACTAAAGCAAAAATCACAGAAAAAACAATTTTGGGATTTGGTATTTTAGTAATTGATTAGAAATTAGTCATTAGAAATTAGAAATTTTTATCATGTTCGTTCATCTTCACACCCATTCGCATTATTCTTTATTAGACGGATTGTCAAAAATCCCGGACATTGTCAACCGCGCCAAAGAATTAAATCAAAATGCCATCGCCCTGACTGATCATGGCGTAATGTACGGCGCGATTGAATTTTATAAAAAATGCCGCTCTGCCGGAATAAAACCGATTATCGGGTGCGAAATATATGTTGCGCCTCGTCGTATGAAGGACAAACAACCCAAAATTGACAATCATTACACTCACCTTACTTTACTCGCCCAAAATCTAACGGGCTATAAAAATTTAATCAGAATCGTGTCTGCCGGACATCTGCAAGGATTTTATTACAAACCGCGCGTAAGCAAAAAATTCATCCGCAATCACAGCCAAGGAATAATCGCTTTGTCTGGCTGCCCGGGCGGCGAAGTGCCGCAAATGGCAATTCACCAAACCCAGCGCGAAGCGCAACAAGTTGCCTTAGATTATCAAAGTATTTTTGGCAAAGATAATTTTTATCTTGAAATCCAGCCGCATGAACATCTGCCAGAAATCAAAAAAATGAACGAGGTCTTAAGAAAAATTTCGCAAGAGACCCAAATTCCATTAGTTGCCACCAATGACTCGCATTATCTGAAAAAAGAAGACAAACCAGCCCATGAGGTACTTTTACAAATCAACACCAACAACAAAGGCAAGGAAGAGAGCGGAATGTCGCTAAAAGAATTTGACCTCTATCTTTTTTCTGAAAAAGAAATGAAAAAACGACTGCCTAATGATAAAGAGGCGATTGAAAATAGCCAAAAAATCGCCGACCGAATTGACTTGAAATTTAAATTTGGCCAGTCAATTTTACCGGAATTTTCTCTGCCCCAAGACAAAACCGATGTCTTTGAGTATATGCGCGAATTGGCGCAAAATGGCTTTAATCAAAAATACCAAAAAGACGATAAAACCGCGCAAAAACAACTTGAATACGAACTCTCTATTATCAAAACAACTGGCTTTGCCGATTATTTTTTGATCGTCTCAGATATTGTCAACTGGGCAAAAAATCACGGTATTTACACCAATACTCGCGGCTCTGCCGCTGGCTCAATCGTTTCATATTGCTTAAATATATCCAACCTTGATCCACTGAAATTCAATCTGATTTTTGAAAGATTCTTAAATCCGGAAAGAATTTCAATGCCAGATATTGATGTGGATGTGGCTGACGACCGACGGCAGGAAATGATCGAATATATTATTGACAAATACGGCAAAGATTATGTCTGTCAGATTATTACTTTCGGGATTATGAAGGCAAGAATGGTAATCCGCGACACTACGCGGGCGCTCAAATTTCCCTATGAAATCGGCGATCAAATCGCTAAAAGCATTCCGATGGGACTTGATCTTAAAACCGCTTTAGAAATTTCCTCAGATCTTAAAAAACTATACCATTCCCATGAAGACGGAAAAAAAATTATTGATATGGGATTAAAATTAGAAAATGTTGCCCGTCATGCTTCAACCCACGCCGCCGGAATAGTAATTTCAAAAGAACCATTAGTCAACTACATTCCGCTTCAACGCGCCACTGGCAACGAAGAAAACATTGCCACTCAATATCCAATGTATGATATCGAACTTATCGGACTGCTAAAACTTGATGTTCTGGGACTGAAAAATTTAACGATTATGAAAAACTGCTGCCGCATCATTAAAAAAATATACCATCAGGAAATTGATATTTATCACCTCAACCTTAATGACAACCAGACCTTCAAACTCCTGCAAGAAGGCAAAACCATCGGCGTATTTCAATTGGAATCGAGCGGAATGCAAAGATATGTTAAAGAATTAAAACCAACGTATATTAACGACATTATGGCAATGGTGGCGCTTTATCGCCCCGGTCCGATACAATTTATTCCTGACTTCATCGCTGGCAAACACGGTCAAAAACAAGTAGAATATTTACATCCCAAATTAGAAAATATTTTAAGCGACACCTACGGTATCGCGGTTTATCAAGAACAAATTTTGCAAATCGCGCGCGAAATTGCCGGCTTTAGTTATGGAGAAGCGGATATTTTAAGAAAAGCCATCGGCAAAAAAATCAAAAAACTTTTGCAAAAGCAAAGAATAAAATTTATCCAAGGCGCGGTCAAAAACCAAGTTGATAAAAAATTAGCGGGAAAACTTTTTGACTTTGCCGAGCCGTTTGCCCGCTATGGATTTAACCGCGCGCACGCTGCCAGTTACGCCATGGTCGCCTACCAAACCGCCTACTTAAAAGCCAATTTTCCCGAATGTTTTATGGCGGCGCTTTTAACTTCAGAACAAAATAATCTTGACAAAGTGGCAGTGGCAATCACTGAAAGCGAAAGAATGGGAATTAAAGTTCTGGCGCCAGATATTAATGAATCGTTTGTGGATTTTGGCGTGGTAGTGTCTGAGAGCAACAAGACCAACCAAAAAATTATCCGCTACGGACTAAAAGCCATCAAAAATGTCGGTGAAAAGGTCTCAGAAAACATTGTTGAAGAAAGACAAAAAAATGGACCGTACAAAGATCTGGAGGACTTTTTAATCCGTCAGGGCGGACAAACTGTCAACAAAAAAGTGATTGAAGCGCTGGCAAAAAGCGGAGCGCTGGATTCGCTTTGCGAACGAAACCAAGCGCTGGCTGGCATTATTGAAATCTTAAAATTTGTCCAAAATCGAAGGGCTCAGTCAAACAGCCAAGCCGACCTTTTCGGCTCGCACATTAAAATTGAACATAAAAAATTAGTCCTGCCAGAAACCGAGCCAGCCGCTAATAAACAACGGTTGGCTTGGGAAAAAGAATTTCTGGGCATCTATATTTCGTCGCACCCGTTGGAAAATTATCAAAAAATTATTGAAAAACAAAAATACAAATTGTCTGATTTATCAGAAAAATTAGCCGGCAAACAAATCAAAGTAATTGGCATTATCACCGCCTGCAAAAAAATCACTACTCGCAATCACCAGCAAATGGCGTTCTGCCGATTGGAAGATTTTAACAGCAATACCGAAGTCATTGTCTTTCCTAAAATATTTGAAGCCGGCGGGCTGATTTGGCGCAAAGATAGTATTGTGGCGATCGCGGGAAAAATCAACACTAAAGACGGCGCGATAAAAATTATTGCCAACTCGGCGATAGAAGCGATTGACAGCGCCAAACTGAAAGAATTCTTGTCTGATGCGCAAAAACCAGACACAAATATCCTTGAAATTATCATCAATCACGGGGTGGCAAAAGAAAAATTACAACAAATAAAGACCATTTTAGAAACATATCCGGGCGATAAATTTGTCAAAATAAAAATCAGCCAAAACAGCGGATTTATAGAAAAACAAGCGCGGATAAAAGTGAAAATTAGTCCTAAACTAATAGAAAAGTTGGAGAAAATTCTGGGAGCGGGAAAAGTGAAAATCAGATGATAGAAATTGAAAATGAGGGTTGCGAACGACCATACTACTCCAGATTCAAATATTCAACCATCGAAAGCAGCGCCGAGACGCCCTGACCTGAAGCGACACTAATCTGGCGATAGGGAAAAGCCACGCAATCGCCGGCGGCCCAGATTTTGGGATTGGAGGTCTTGCCAAATTTGTCCACCATAATTTCTCCGCGCTCATTTTTATCCACTGGCGCAAAATCAGAATTTGGCTCAACGCCAATATGAATAAATACTCCCTGAACTGGAATTTGGCGCAGAGCGCCAGTTTTTTTATTTTTTATTTTCACTGCTTCCACTCGGTCTTTGCCCAAAATTTCAATTGTCTCGGTCTCAGAAAAAACCTCAACATTTTTTTTGTTTTGCAAATTATCCGCCAAAGTTTTTTCGCCAGAAAATTCACCGTTAATATTTATCACAGAGACATTTTTGGCAATTTGAGCCATCATCAGCCCGGCTTCAAGCGCGCGATTGCCTCCGCCGATAATCGCTACTTCCTTGCCGTGAAACAGCGGACCATCGCAGGTCGCGCAATAAGTGATGCCCTTGCCGGCTAATTCTTTTTCGCCGGGTATATCTAGTTTTTTGGGGTGCGCACCGGCGGCAACTAAAACCGTTTTGGTCTGATATATACTAAATGCGGTCTTGACTTCTAGTCCTTGGGGGATGTCAATGATGGTTTCCACTTTTTCGCCCTCTTTTATCTCTACCCTATTTTCCTCCAAATGCCGGCGAAATTTTTGCGCCAACTCAATACCGGTGATTTTGGGAAAACCGGGATAATTCCATACTTCGCCGCTGCGTGAAACCTCGCCGCCAAAAAAATCGGTGAGGATAACAAACTTCAAGCCGCGCCGCGCGGCGTACACGGCTGCCGCTGTTCCGGCCGCCCCCCCGCCGATAATAATTAAATCATAAAGCATAATTTCAATATAGCACAATAATTCCCAAGCGCAAATTTGAGATTGCAGATTAGCCCAAAAAAGTCCCATTTCGTAAATGGGACTTTTTTGCTAAGTTTTTACATTTGAGTTGCCTGCCCCGTTAGACGCGAAGCTGTCTAATCGGGGACTGCCCCGTAATCCCGTCACTGCAGGGCCCTTCTGCAGGGCCTGGCCCTAATTTCTGATTTCTGAGCCCTAAAGTTAGAAGTTAGAATGCAGGGGGTTTTATTCTTGCTTCTATCTTCCTTATTCATTCTAAAATCATAAATCTATATTCTTAAATCTTTTTAATGTTTTGCGACTTGATTTATTTAATCCACCTCTATTTGCCCGCCGCTAAACTCTGACGCGGCTGAGACGATTTTTTGCTGAAAAACATCTGGCTCAGGAATATCGTATAGTTTAATCACGCTCCCTTCCAATCCGCTTCCCTGGGTCTGAATAATCACATTGCCAAAATTCAGCAAGGTCTTAATTGCTCCTTTGATTTCATGACTGACATTCACAATTTTGTCTAATCCCGACTCGCTCATCCGTCGAGCAAAAAAACCGGTTTGATCAAGCGAAATAATCCTTTTATCAGTCAAAATATATATTGAATGGGTGTAGATAAACATTTGACGCGCTATCACAATTCCGCCAATAAACAGCAGAAGCAAAAACGAAATACTGGGAATGGTTGACATTCCAAATTTGACAAAAAGCGCTACCACCAAAAGCGCCAGCGCCAAAAAAACCAAGCCGATTTTACTCAAAACAAACGGATGCTTTTTCCCGTGCATCAATATATTTTCGTCCGGCTTTTGCCCTTCAAAAGTTATTTGTTCCATAAATCAAAAATTAAAAGTCAAAAATTAAAAATTCCAGTTAGAAATTTTAATTCCTTTTCATTGTTCGAATACTGGTAGCAAGAATGTTTGATATTTCTGTAATCTCGCTTAACAAATTATTTATCTTATTTACATTGCCCCTGCCAGTATCTCTGGTAATAGCTAACCAAAATTTTGTCTCATTGCAAGATTTTAAACTGTACCGAAGAAAATTTGCAAACTCGCGTTTTGAGCTCGCGGCTATCGCTTCAACATAATTAGCGCCGACACTTGTTCCGCTTCGCAACATCTGATCAATAACTACCCGACAAAGCGGATCATTTTTCGGCAAAACATCAATAAATTTTATTAAATTCAAAATGAAACGATAAATTCTTTTTTTTAATTCTACGCTAAACTCTTTATTAGATTTCGCTTGCATATAATTTTAAAACTCTTAATTGAAACTTTTGACTTTTGACTTTTGACTTTTGACTAATACGAGCCCGGCGCCCAATGCCACCATCAGCGCCACAAGCCACAGCGCCGCTTGAACTTTTCCGCCGGTGCGGGTTGATAATGCTATCATACCAAAAATCGCCGCAATCGCATACATTACAAGGACCGTCTGCCGTTGGGAAAAACCGATTGCCAGAAAGCGATGATGAAGATGCAGTTTATCCGCTTGCCAAGGCGCTTTCTTACTCATAAGCCGACGGCTAATCACCCAAAAAGCGTCTAAAATCGGCAGTCCCAGAACCAAGGCGGCCGTCGCTAATTTTCCGCCGGAAATTATGGCAAAAATCGCCAGCATAAAACCCAAAAACATACTGCCGCTGTCGCCCAGAAAAATTTTGGCGGGATTGAAATTAAGGACTAAAAATCCCACACAGACACCGGCTAAGATAAACGCCAGATTAGCGGTGGAAAATTGATTGACAAACGGCGCCAGCGATAAAAAACCAAGGATAACGCTCGCGATCCCGGAAATCCCGACTGCCAGCCCGTCAATCCCGTCTAACCAGTTGACCACATTGATAATCAGCACAATCCACAGCGGCACAAACAAATATGTCCAGTTTCCCAATTCAATGTTTAAGCCGCCCAAGGGGTTGGCAAACCAATGGATTTTTATGCCAAAAGCCACGATAATTATTCCTGCCAAAAAATGGAAAATTAGTTTAGTCCCTGGCTTTAACCCTTTAATATCATCCCAAATTCCCGCTCCCAGCAAAAGAAGCGAACCCAAAAATACGCCCAATAAATTCTTATCAATCCCTAAATATTTTTCAGCGACAAAAGTGATTGACGAACGATCAAGAAAATAAATTGTCCCAACTATTAGCCAAAATGCCAGCCAGACCGCCACCCCGCCCAACCGCACCACGGGTTTGGTGTGAATTTTTCGCTGGCTGGGCTTGTCTAACCACCCAAAAACCAAACTAACTTTTTTTATCTTCCAAGTTAAAAACGCTGACACAACCGCTCCAAAACTAAACAAAATCAAGTAATAAATCCATTGGTTCATGTTTTCAGTATAACAGAATATACACAACTTACGCAAAGGCGTTGTCAGCGCAATATAGTAATGTCACATTAATTGCAAAATAGAAATGTCACATTCTTTCCACTAAGATAAAGAAAAAATAACTTAGTTGGGAGGATAAA
>VMGK01000036.1 GCA_007376535.1 Candidatus Berkelbacteria bacterium Licking1014_7
CGAGGACGAGCGAGGAGCCACGCTGGGGCGACGAGCGTGCAGAGAAGCGATTATCCAAGAAAATATAACATAAAGCCGAATTTTGCGTAAGTCGTGTAATTAGTAAATATTAGTAAATAAAAAAAAGGGAGGCAATGTGATTAGAAAAAATAAAATGCCAAATATAAGAAAGACCATTTTGGCATTGGCAATAATTATTATTTTGACGTTTGGTTTATGGTGGGTCTACGCAAATGGTTATATCCAAGCCGATATTACAAGCACCAGCGGCATTTTTGATAAAATCGCCCGAGACAATGTGAGGAAGAAGGACTTACAGACCTTAAAATCAGCCATTGACGGCTATTATACCATCAAAGCCGAATTTCCTCCCACTGACGGCTGGATTGCTACTTACGATGTCAATAAAGGAATTACCAACCTCGTTAATTTTTCCCAAGAAGGTTTGACTTTCTCTCGATGCGTCCAGAAATATGGCAGAGAACGTTGTCCCTCAAACGAGGCATTGGCTGAGACACTTTTGCCCTTAGATCTGATTGATAAATTTCCCTGCGATCCCAATCTGTCGGTTGCAATCTGCGCAAAAACCGAAAATGTCGGCTATATGTATTATCGGGATGATTATTGCGGAGGAAGTAAAGAAATTTATGGTTTGTACGCAAAATTAGAAAGTCCGACGCAGGCGGATTTAGATTCCATCGGCGCCAACAGCACCAGTAAATGCGATGTGGCTGGTAAAGGTCCCCAAGAAAATGGTATGAACTATAAATTAGGCGGTACGATTGAAAATTTATCTTTATCCACTCCTGGCAGCGCGACGCCGCAATTGTCCTATCCGCATATGAGCGATAGAATTATTAACCTTAATGGAAAAATCGCCTTAATTTATTCTGTGTCGGATTTGCCAGCAGAATTTAAGGATCTTTTGAAGGTAAATTTGAAAAAGGGCTGGAACACCATCGCTTTGCCAGTGCTGGCGCAGACGAAAAACAAGAATAAAAGTTTTTTGAATGGTTTGCCAAATTATAAAGGCAAGCAATATGCTTATAAATGGTTAAACAGTTGGAATTTGGTTTCTAAAGACACGGAAAACTATTTTGGCGCTGGCTATATTGTCTATAGTCCCGAAGATAAAACCATTCTGCTTGACAATATCGCCCAAGTGGTTTTTTTGGAGACACAGAACAATCCTTACGAGATTACTTTGCAAAAAAGTTCGGGCGTAAGCGGTCCGTGGAATTTAGTCGGAAATCCGTTTTTCAAAAACACTAATGTTTTTAACTGGATAGTGGAATATAAGGGTCAGAAGTTAAAATTTGAAAATGCCGCGGGCTGGATACACAATTCTTATAAAGATCAAAGGGGAGTGGTGGTGGCGCAGGGCGGAAGCGCTTATAAAATTGTTAATGAGGTAAAAATCGGTCAGGGCTTTTGGATTGCGACAAAATTTGACGGGGTAAAAATAATTATTCCTTAGATGATCAGACATCTTGAAGGTAAAATTTTAGACACAGTGCCAGTGCCGATAGTTGAGGTGGGGGGAATTGGTTATCGGGTTTTTTGCGCTGGGGAGGTGAATGAAAACGAAGATGTAAAATTATGGATTTATCATCATATTCGCGAAGACCGCCAAGATCTTTATGGATTTCTGGAAAAAGGACAACTATTGGTCTTTGAACAACTTTTAGCTGTCTCGGGTGTTGGTCCCAAAGTGGCGCTGCTGATTTTGAAAAATTTATCTCCGGAAAAAATCAATCAGGCGATTACCGAAGGAGACAGTTCAATCTTGTCATCTGTCTCTGGCGTGGGCAAAAAATTGGCGATAAAAATTATTATTGAGTTGAAATCCAAAATGGAAAAAATGGGCAAGATTGATTTTGAAAAATTTGAGCAGTCGTCAGAGATTTTTGAGGGTTTGAAAATGTTGGGCTATGCGCAAAAAGAAATTTATGCTATAATTAAAAAAATTCCTAATGATTTGAAGACCGCTTCGGAAAAAATCACCTGGGCGATTAAAAATATTAAAGCGGAGGGGTTGTGAAAATATTATTGTGTCTCATTTTAATTTTTCTACCGGCGATTGTCGGGGCGCAACCGGATTTGCCGCCCTTGCCTTCGGATACGGTTTTAGAGGATCCGGAATCGTCAAGCGCTGCCAGCGATATATTTTTTGATAATACTTCATCGTCTTCCAGTACCTCTTCCAGTGCCACAGATACTGCGACAGATACTGTGGCAGATTCTACTGCCACAACCACTACTGACACTACAGCCGATGCTACAACCGCTACGACTAAAACGACTTCTGTCACTGACACATCTACTGGCGCAGACACTTGGACGGTTTTTGGTTTATCCGGCGGATTGGCGCTGATGGCTTTGTTAATTTTAAGCGGACATAAAAAGAGAAAGGAGAAAAATGACACGGCTTAAAATTGTTTTGATTATTTTTTTAATTTTGTTTTTTGCCGGATCTATTTATTTGACTTGGTATATTACTAAAAACCAGCAGGGTTCAGCCGACGTTACTGGAACGAGCACCAGCGCGCCAGCCACCGATAGTTCAACTTCCGCTGGTTTAACCACTGATGAGACATCTAAGGATACTACTGCGGAAAAAGTTCGTTTGATTTTACAGCCCGGCTATAATCTTAAAACCTTGCCGTATATTTTATCGCCTAATGACGGCAAGACGGTTTTTCTGGGATTAAAAAGTCAAAAAGCCGATGTATTGGAAAATGATGAATGGAAAAATTTATTGTCTGACAGCCGGGCGCTTACGCCCGGGCAGGGTTTTGTGGTAATGTCTGAAAATGGCGAGGTGTATGATTTACCGGTCTCAGCGACTGAGATTGATCAAAAAACCCCTTTTACTATAAAACTAAAGAGCGGCTGGAACGCGGTTGGCAATCCGTTTACTCACGACATAAAATGGAATCCAATCATTAAAACCTCCAGGGGTTCAACCACTTTAACAAAAGCGCTTGAAGCCAATTTTTTAACCAAACCGTATGCTTACGATTCTGCCGGCAAAGAATATTCGCAATTAGAAGTGAATGATACTTTGAAATTTTTTCAGGGAATTTTAATTAAATCCGGCGGGAATCTGGATTTGATTCTTGATCCGACACTGGTGCCGTAGTAATCTCAAGACGCAAATTAGCCAAAAGATACAAGAAACAAGAAACAAGGATACAAACAAATACCAATATTCAATTACTCAATCCGCAAAAGGGGACAGTCGCAAAAGATAATTTTGCATTTTTAGATGTAATTTTGCCTGCCCGCTAATCGCCTGAGCGATAGCGATGGCGGGCGGGAGATTTCCCCGCAAGCTATCGCAACGGGGCAGGCAAAGTGTAATGCAATGTCTAAAATAAAGGGGATTAAACCGCATTTTCAAATATTCCATATCAATTTTTAATTTTCAATTTCTAATTTTCCCCGCCACTTTATTATATATTGTTTGCGGGATCCCGCCTTTGGCGGTGACAATCAATTTTCAATGACACAATTTTCAGATATTCCTGTTTGTTACATTGAAACATTGTAAATTCAATGTAAATTGAGAATTGTAAATTGAAAATTCAATGAAACGAGCCTGCTCGTCCACGCGCTCCTTGATCGTTGAAATAAAAAAAACGCAATTTAAAAATTGGCGTTTTTTTTTATAACTAAATCCTATCCCAAAAACAACGCAAAAACCAAAACAGCCAAAACCAATCTTATCACATACGGAGTTGGAATATAGAACCGACCCAGAATAATCCACGGATGCCAATCGCAATCAACTGGATTAAATTTTCTCAAAGGATAAACCGGATTGACCACAAACCACAAAAAATCTTCCACTGTCGCGCCCACCAAATAACTAAATACCAAGACCCAAAACAAATGCCCGTCCCAACCAATCACTACCAGAGGCAAAGCCAACAACAATGGAAACATTACCCAATACAGCCAAAAATGATAAGCGGTATAAGTAAATTTGCCAAGACACACTTTCCAGCCCACTTGATTTTTCGCCCAACCGTCCGCGCCTTCAATATACGCTTCCCAAAAAGCGGTTGCCACCATCGCTGCCTGTACTACCAAAAAAACTAACCAATCCTGATTGCTCATAATAAAAATATTATATCAAAAATTGCCCAAACAGGCAATAAAATTCGTGAACTCACCCAATAACTTAAATGAACCCATTGCAAATCTCTCCAATCTACTACAATATGCCACATTTGGCTACAAAATACTCATCGTTCGTCATCGTCCGCCTTGGCGGATGCTTCCTCTTTTGGCGAATTTACTCTCCACCAACAATTCGTTCCGTTGATCTTCTGGCAAAAAATATAAAATCGTTGATAAAATCAACGCGGAATTTAAGACCGAATAAATCATCATCTCAAAAGGCGACATTATGGCGCGCGACTTGCCGGTAATCATTCCTCCTCTCATAGTAATCAAGACGATAATCCCGACAAAAATCGCCGCTTGCACAGAAAACGGAGACGCGTTTGCCTTGATAAAAATATTGCCAACATTTGTGTCCCCCAGAAAAAACTTCTGAAAAAAGGGACTCACGAGATTGGTTACCACAATCGCGGCATAGGCGCTAATCAATGTAAGCATCACCTTTTCTTTCTGCATCATAAAACCATAAGACACGCCTATGATAAAAAATAACCCAATAAATAAATCCCAACTTGGGGCGTTCACTTTTTTCCCTCCTGTTCTATTTACATTCTACCACTACACGAAAAGTTGTGTCAAGCCCCCCACACCTAGCCCACCACCACCGAACTGGTGGGGGTCAAGTCCGCGCGCAAAACACGGCGGCTGGACATTGATTCGCAATATCATTATAATCAAAATATGAAAACAAATCTACCCTCATTTTTAACAAAATTTTTAACTCGCAAATCAACCAAAATTTTCCTTTGGCTGGCAGGGCTGGGATTTTTACTCTATTTGCCAACGCTCTGGTTTGACTTTGTCTATGTAGACGATAACATTTTGATTTTACGCGATTTTCCTTTTCTTTCAAATCTCGCCAATCTGAAAGAAATTTTCCGTCGCGGGGTCTTTGAGGTCTTAGCAACCACTGACACTTACTATCGCCCCTTGCCAACACTCACTTTTATGCTTGACGCCCAAATTTATCAAACCGCGGCTTGGGGCTATCATTTAACCAATATCTTACTGCATATTATCGCCACCATTTTGGTCTTTAATTTAATCAAAAATTTTACTTCCAAAACAACTACCTCTCTCATTTTATCATTAATTTTTCTTGTCCACCCTGCTTTAACCAGCGCTGTTGCCTGGATTCCCGGTAGAAACGACAGTTTACTGACAATTTTCATTCTGGCATCATTTTTAAGTTGGCTAAAATATACCCAAAACCAAAACGGTTTACAAAAAAATATACTATTTTTGATTTTGCATTTAATTTTCTTTTTATTGGCTCTCCTCACCAAAGAAAACAGTTTGCTTTTACCGATAATCATCATCGCGGCATTTTCTCTACTACGCCCCGCGGTGAATTTCAAACCGCGCCAAATCCTTGTCTTTCTGTCTTGGATCGGAATAATTATCATATTTTATTTTTTGCGCAAAAACGCGCTGGGAGACCTTTTATCTTTTAATCCGGCAAACATCATCAAGTCGTTTTTCATAAATTTACCGGCGCTGATAATCTATTTTGGCAAAACCGTTTTACCGTTTAATTTATCCGGTTATCCGGTGCTCAAAGACAGCGCGTTAATTTTTGGACTGGCGGCGGTCTTTCCGCTTTTATTTTTACTCATCAAAACAACTGCCATCAACTGGCGTCAAGTAGGTTTCGGTGGCTTATGGTATTTACTATTTTTATTGCCGACTCTCGTGCGAACCGATCTTAATCCAATGACTCCGCTTTTAGAACACCGCCTTTATTTGCCAATGTTTGGCTTTTTATTAATTTTGACTGAAACAGATTTCTTTAAAAAATTAAATCGCGAAAAAATTTGGCAGATAGCCAGCGCCCTTACGGTAGTGGCGATTTTAGCCGGTATGACCCTGCTTTATTCTCAGAGTTATAAAAATCGATTTTATTTTTGGGAAAATGCGGTCAAAAATTCGCCTTCTTCTGCCTTTGCTTACAATAATCTGGGAGCGATGTACTATTTGGACGCGCGGGTGGCGCAAGCCGGTATTCTTTTTTCCCGAGCAACAGAACTCAACGACAAAGAACCAATGGTATATAACAATCTTGGTCTGGTTTTAATGGCTTACGATAAAAATGATGAAGCGGAAGCCGCTTTTCAAAAAGAATTAGCCAGAGACCCGAATTATGCTGACGCTATTTATAATCTCGGGGTTTTATATTCGCGTCAGGAAAAATTTAAGCCAGCCGTGGAAAAATGGGAAAAGGTTTTAGAACTCAATCCCAACTATTTAGACAGTTATGCCCAATTAGCCAACTATTACCAAAAACAGGGCAAAGACGAAACAAAAGCCCAGTATTATTTGGAGGAATTCAAAAAACATGGAGGG